>JAQGOD010000095.1 GCA_028293775.1 Gammaproteobacteria bacterium | reverse complement strand
GCGAGGCGCTTCAGGACGACGCATCCGATTCCTTCGCCAATGGCGATGCCGTCGGCCTGTGCGTCGAAGGGCCGCGGCCTTCCATTCGGCGAGAGCGCGTGTACTGACGAGAATAAGAAATAATCTTCGACGGTGTTGTGCAGGTCGGCGCCCCCGCACAGAACCATGTCGCTGCTGCCCATCGCCAACTCTTTGCAGGCCAGATCGAGCGCCGCAAGCGAGGAGGCGCAGGCCGCGTCGACAGAGTAGTTCGGACCGCGCAGATCGAGCCGATTTGCGATACGTCCGGCGATCACATTCGAGAGCCCGCCGGGGAATGAGTCTTCCGTAAGCTCGGGGAGCTCTTTATCGAGTTCAGATGGCAACTCGCCGAAATACGAACGGAAGGTTGCGCGGAAGTTGTAAGCCGCTGCGAGGTCGCTCCCCGCTTCTGCTCCGAAGATGACCGCGGTGCGCTCGCGATACGGATTGCGTTCGGCGTAACCCGCGTCGCGGAGCGCGCGCTGCGCGACATGCAGCGCAAGCAACTGCACCGGTTCGATGCCGATCAATGACGCGGGCGGAATCCCGTAGGCCAACGCATCGAAAGGGATCGCTGGGATGAACCCGCCCCATTTTGATGGCGAACGTCGGCCGGCGTGTACACCGGTCGAGCGTTGATCCCAGTGCACCGCCGGGTCCCAGCGCTCGGGCGGCACCTCGGTGATTGCGTCGATTCCGCCCAGGATGTTGGCCCAGTACTGTTCAAGGTCGGGAGCCTTTGGGAAGATGCAGGCCATCCCGACAATCGCGACATCGAGTGCCGGTCGAGCGGGCGGCTTTTCGCGCCGGCTGAAGCGAGCGGCTGCTTCATTGAGGAACGTGGTCGCACCGGCGGTGACCTGGCGATGCAACGCATCGATGGTTGTGGTCGCCGAGCGTAGCGCAGCGATCTGGCCGATCATCACCATGCCTTCTGTCCGCTGCTCCGCTTCGCCGACAGCGATGACCTGATCGCCCCTGCGCCGTAGACCTTTGGTCGCCAGACGCAGACGGCCGAGGTTGAGCTGCTCGAGCTCCATCCAGATCGTCTGCTGAGCGACGCCGTCGGCTTGCAGACGGCGCTTCGTCTCCTCAAAAGTGCGGACGTAGGGGGTCTGCGCGCAGCGCGTCGCGTGTCCTGCAGAGGTCTCCAACAGGGCCGTCGACTCGCATGCCAGCGCCGCCTCCTGGAATGTGGGTACGATCGCCTGGCTATGCACGGCCTCTTCAGTGAACAGATACGCCGTACCCATCAGCACGCCGACGCTTGCGCCGCGTGCGGCGAGTGGCGCAGCTAGGACTGCCGCCATTGCGGCGGAGCGCTCGTCGTGAATCCCGCCCGCGAAGAGCAGGTGAAGCTCATTCAGGTAGCGTTGCTCGTCTTCGGCCGAAAGACTTGTGCCGTAGCGGAGCAGGGTTTCAACTTGGGCATCCCAGAGCGCAAAGCTGGAGCGCGGTCCGACATGGCCACCGCACTCACGTCCTTCAAAGACGAACTTTCGTGCGCCTTCGCGCAGGAAGCGGTCGAGCAAGCCCGGCGAGGGGACGTGCATGAATGTCTCGATCCCCGCCGCTTCGAGCGGTGCCGCCTGCGAAGGACGGCCGCCCGCGATCAGCGCGCAGGGTGGACGGAAGCTGTGGATCGCCGCGTATTGCGCCTCACGGATGTGCGCCGGCGCGAAGCCCAGAATGCCGACGCCCCAGGGACGTGTACCGAGCGCCGCTGCCGTCTCTTCGAGAAGGCACTCTACGTCCGAGCCCTCCATCAGCGCCAATGCGAGGAATGGCAACCCGCCCGCCTCCGCAACCCGTGCGGCGAAAGCTGCTCGGTCGCTCACGCGCGTCATGGGTCCCTGTGCGACGGGATACCGCGTGCCGCGCGCACGTGCGAACGATGAATCGGCGCGCAACGATTGCGCTGTGGCCGCATCGGTGAGGTGCCTGGCGATGGACGTGCGGAGTCCCTGCACGAGTGCCCCGGCGCTGACGTACTCCTCAGCGAAGCTGCGGGCGAACGCGCCATCCTGACCTACCGGAACGAACTGCTCGTCGAAGCTCTCGCCGCCCAGACGGGCCGCGACAATGTTCTCGGTGACTTCGCTGGCGCCGGCAAGCTCTGGCCAGTGCGCCCGCCGTACCGCGAGATCCGGCCGGCTGTAGACGCGGTGGCCGCCTACTAGCAGTGTCTCGCTGCCGTCCATGGCGGAGATAGCAGCGGCGATTTCCTTGGGGACGATAGACTCGCGCAGCAGCGCGAGTTGCGCGTCGAGGACGATACCGGCTGCACCGCCGGCGAGGGCAGCGGAGGCGCTGTGCCGCCCCAAGCCTCCCGCCGCCCATACCGGTACCGCAATCGCGGGATCGATGAGCAACTGCTGGAGTAACACATAGGTCGTGAGCTCACCGATACGTCCGCCGCCTTCCGAGCCGCGAGCGATCAACCCGTTGGCTCCGCGCGCGAGCGCACGATGTGCTTCATCTGAATTTGTGACCTCGACGAGCACACGCCGATCGGTCAGCTGCATCGGATCCCACGGTGATCCGGAGGGCAGCAAGACCGTTGTCGCTCCTGCTGGGATCTCCTGCGGCTCGAGCTCACAGCCCGCGGGTACTCGCACCCCCCAGGGGTCCTTTGCCCAGCGACTCATCTGCGCGAGTGCGGTTCGCGCGCGGGCAGAATCTCGCCCAACGTCGAGTACACCCAGCGCACCTGCGCGGCACAGCGCAGCAGCTAATTGCGGATTTGGAAGTTGGAAGGGAGTAACGCCGAGGATGAGATCACGATGGGGCCCAGGGATAGCCACGTATTTATCCTTTTAACGGACGCGGTGCGGTGATTTTCCCGGCGAAGTCGCCGAGCATCTGGAGACGCTGGTGACTCCGCCAGAAATGTAAAGGCGCAGATTCCTTGCGCCTGTCTGGAAATCGAGTAAAAGGTAATTCTCTGGCCGGAGTCGCGCGGATCCGGTAGCCAAACTTCACGTCACCAGTGCTCGACGCACAGCGTCGAAGCGCAGTCTTACTCGTGTCGGCAGGCTGCCATCTTGTTCAAGCAATATCGACTGATCTACCGCCGATTGAGATCTTCAGGGCTAAACTTGGCCCCGAGCAGATCAGGAACACGAATGCC
>JAQGOD010000087.1 GCA_028293775.1 Gammaproteobacteria bacterium | reverse complement strand
GCCCCTTGCCGATCGCTAAACCTGTGCATGACCCGGAACGCGACATGCTCGCCGCGGGCGCGGGAGAACTCGGGGTGGCGCTCGACCGTGCGCAACTCGAGGCGCTGCTGCGGCTGGTGGATGAACTCGAGCAGGGCAACGCGCAATTCAATTTAACCGCGATCCGCGATCGCCCCGGGATGCTGCGCAAACATGTGCTCGACAGCTTGAGTTTGCAGCCTTACTTACGCGGCGAGCGCCTGGCCGATGTCGGCACCGGTGCCGGCTTTCCAGGACTCGTGATGGCCATCGTCAATCCGCAACGCCGATTTACGCTCATCGAGGCAACCGGCAAGAAGGCTCGCTTCGTGGAGCAGACCGCCGAGCGCCTCGGCTGCCGCAATGTGCTAATCGTCAATTCTCGCGCGGAAACCTATAGGCCGTTCGAACTTTTCGATACAGTGGTGGCTCGAGCCCTGTCATCGCTGGCGGACTTCGTGGCGTATGCCGGCCATCTGTGCGCGCCGGACGGGCGGTTGCTGGCGATGAAGGGGAAGAGGCCCGATGAGGAGATCTCCGCGCTGCCGAGATCATTTCGCGTGTTGGCGGTTCATCGCCTGAAGGTTCCCGGTCTCATCGACGAGCGGCATCTGGTGGAATTGGTGCGAAGCTAAAAAATCGAGCAAGTCATGAAGCGGGCGAAGAATTGAAGCGGGTCATTGCGGTGGCCAACCAAAAAGGCGGCGTGGGCAAAACCACGACGGCGGTGAATCTTGCCGCATCGCTTACGGCCACCAAGCGCCGCGTGCTGCTGATCGATTTGGATCCCCAGGGGAATGCCACGATGGGTTGTGGTATCGATAAGCATGCACAGTCGCGCACCAGCTGCGATGTCTTGCTGGGGGATTGCAGCGCCGTCGAGGCGTTGGTCACCGTCGAATACGGCGGCTTCATGTTGATGCCGGCAAACCAGGATCTAACGGCCGCCGAAGTGCGATTGCTCACCATGGTCGTGGGACGCGAGTTCAAGTTGCGCAATGCCTTGATGCCGGTGCGCCAAGATTTCGACGTAATCCTCATCGACTGCCCGCCCTCGCTCAATATGCTCACGTTGAATTCGCTCGTGGCGGCGGATTCAGTCATGGTGCCCATGCAGTGCGAGTACTACGCGCTGGAGGGCTTGACCGCCTTGATGCAAACCATCGAACAGATCAAGGACAGCATCAATCCTGATTTGGAGATCGAAGGGTTGCTGCGAACCATGTTCGACCCACGCAACAACTTGGCGAACGAGGTATCCGCGCAGCTGCTCGAGCATTTCGGCGACAAAGTTTTTCGCACCTTGATTCCGCGCAACGTGCGCCTCGCCGAGGCCCCGAGTTTCGGCAAGCCGGTCTTGTTTCACGACAAGGAGTCGCGCGGGGCCCTCGCCTATCTCGCGCTCGCCGGCGAAATGATTCGCCGCGACGATCTGTCCGGCGCGCCCGATATTCCAGGACCGCCCGATGCTCCGGGACCCCCTGACGCGCCCGGCCCGCCCGATCCTTCCGGCGAGACCGTATAATCGCTCAATCTCACGGGAACTTGCCATGTCCGGTAAAAAGCCTTCTTTAGGTCGAGGCCTCGCTGAATTGAGTCCGCTGCTCAAGCAGCGCGCCGGCGTGCCGGATGCGGACAAGGCGCACGTGATGGTGGGCGATCGCTTGGCGTCGCTGCCCGTGGATTTATTGCAACGGGGCAAGTATCAACCGCGTGCCGACATGCGTACCGACACGCTGGGGGAGTTGGCCGATTCGATCAAATCCCGCGGCTTGGTGCAGCCCATCTTGGTGCGCCCTCTGCCCAGGCCCAATCCGACCGAATCGCAACGCTACGAAATCATCGCCGGCGAGCGCCGTTGGCGAGCCGCGCAGATGGCGGGGCTGTCGGAAATCCCCGCGGTCATCCGCGATGTGCCCGACGAAGACGCGGTCGCCATGGCGCTCATCGAGAATATTCAACGCGAGGACCTCAATCCTCTGGAAGAAGCCCGTGCGCTGTTGCGTCTGATCGAAGAATTCGGCTTGACGCATCAGGCAGCCGCCGAAGCAGTCGGGCGTTCGCGCGCCGCCGTGAGCAACTTGGTGCGGCTGATGGAATTGACCGACGAAGTCAAGGAAATGCTCGAGGCCCGTCAGATCGAAATGGGTCATGCGCGCGCACTGCTCGGCCTGGGCACGCGCCGCCAGCAGATCGAAGTCGCGACGCTGGTCGCCAAGAAGACCTTGTCGGTGCGCGACACCGAGGCTTTGGTGCGCCGCATCATGAATCCCCACGCGGCCGGCCCCGGCACGCAAGCCGCGCCCGTGGATCCGGACATTCACCGGTTGGAGACGGAAATTGCCGAGAAGTTAGGCGCCAAAGTGGCCTTTCAGCATGCCGCTTCCGGCAAGGGCAAGCTCATCGTCAGCTACAACAGTCTGGATGAGCTCGAGGGCATCCTGGCCCACATCCAATAGCACCAAAAATCGGCTTGAAACGCCTTGATGCACCGGGACGGCGTCTCTATAATGCGCCGGCCATTTTTGGCACAACAAGCGAAGTGTTCTTGACTTCGCCCCACGGGATTTAAAAATTGGTCGCGATCGATTTAGCCTTAGCGCGGCGGCTGGCTCTCAGCGTCGTGCTGGGCCAGGCGGCCGTTACCGTAGTCTGCGCACTGCTCGGCTGGCTGATTGCGGGTCCTCACGCCGCACTGTCCGCGGCGATGGGCGGCGGGATCAGCGCCGCCGCGAGTTTAGTCATGGCATTGCTAGGTTTTGGCGGCAAATCGGCCGCTGATGGGCAGCGGGCGATGCGTGCGTTCTTCATAGGCGAAACCGCCAAGATCGCAATCGTCATCGTGTTGTTCGTGGTGGTGCTGAAGACGATGAAGGTGGTGCCGCTCGCGATGCTCGGCACTTACGTAGCAACCTTCCTCGTGTTTTGGGTTGCTCTGGCGAATGCGCTGCCGCCGCTCGGCGGGACAAATGTCCCGCGCGGACGCGCAAAAAATAGTTGATTTGAGGCGATTGAGACACACATAAGATTTGAAATGGCAGCAGAAGAACCCACCAGCGCGAACGAATACATTCTCCATCACTTGACGTTCCTTTCGAACAAGGAGCCCAAGGGAATCGTGGATTTTTCCGTGATCCATCTGGACACCGTATTCTTTTCCGCGGCGCTGGCACTGCTGTTCGGCGGCGCGTTTTATTTTGCGGCGCGCACCGCCAAAGCCGGCGTACCGGGTAAGTTTCAAAACTTCGTCGAGCTCCTGGTCGAGTTCGTCGATACGCAGGTCAAGGACAGCTTCCACGGCACCAATAAATTGCTCGCGCCCCTGGCGCTGACGATCTTTTGCTGGGTATTTCTCTTCAATGCGATGGACATTCTGCCCGTCGATCTGCTCCCCGCGCTGGCCCACCATGTGGGCGTCGAGCATCTCAAAGTTGTTCCGAGCACCGATTTGAACACCACTTTCGCGATGTCATTGACGGTGTTCGTTCTCATCATCTACTACAGCATCAAGGTGAAGGGCCTCGGCGGATTTTTGGCCGAGCTGACCATGCAGCCCTTTACCGCCAAGAATCCCCTCGTGAAGATCCTGCTGGTGCCGGTGAATCTGCTGCTGGAAATCGTGCCGTTTCTGGCGCGGCCCATTTCGCTATCGCTGCGCTTGTACGGCAACCTGTTCGCCGGCGAGATGATTTTCCTGCTGCTTGCGGCCCTCACGCTGCATGGCGCCGCGCAGCTGTCGAGCGCGGGCGGTTGGGCGCTTCTGGTGGCGCAATTCGCGTTGGCATTTTTATGGGCGGTGTTCCACCTGCTGGTGATCACACTGCAAGCCTTCATATTCATGGTGCTGACGATCGTCTATTTGTCGATGGCGCAGGAACACCATTGATGCCTCGAGTCCTGTTACACAAATTTCGGATCTGTTTCGCTTAGGAGAATTGAATGGAAAATTTTGCACACGTCCAGGCCATGACCGTGCTGGCCGTCGGGATCATCTTCGGCATGGGCGCGCTGGGCACTGCCATCGGCTTCGGTATTCTGGGAGGCCGCTTCCTCGAGGGCGCCGCTCGCCAGCCTGAGCTGACGCCGATGCTGCAGGTCAAAATGTTCATCGTCGCGGCACTCGTCGACGCCGTCGCCATGATCGGCATCGGATTCGCCCTGTTCTTTACCTTCGCGAATCCGTTTACAGCCGGTCTGACGCACTAACAGTGCCGGTAACCGTGCTGGTCAGGAGACGATTGTGAATATCAATCTCACGCTGATCGTGCAGATGCTCGTGTTCATCGTTCTAATCTGGTTCACGATGAAATTCGTGTGGCCGATGATTTTAGGGCCGATGGAAGAGCGTTCGCGCAAGATCGCGGCGGGCCTCGAAGCCGCCGAAAAGGGTAAGCAGGAGCTGGCTTCCGCGAATGAGCGCGCCGAGGAAATCATGCGCGAGGCGCGCGAACGCGCAGGTCATATCATCGATCAGGCGCAGCACCGAGCCAACGATATGGTTGAAGAGGCGAAAGGCGCCGCAACCGCCGAAGGCGCGCGATTGTTGGCATCTGCGAAGGAGCAGATCAGTCTGGAAGCGGCACATGCGCGCGATGCGCTGCGCCGCGATGTGGCTCAGATTGCAGTCAGCGCCGCGTCGAAGATTTTGGAGCGCGAAATCGATCCTCGCACGCATAGCGATCTGATCGACCACCTTGCGGCGCAGATCTAGGACGGCTGGACATGGCTGAGAAGACCACCATCGCGCGGCCCTACGCCAAAGCGGCTTTCGAAGAAGCCAAGGCCGACAAGCGTCTGGCGCAATGGTCGCAGATGCTGCGAACCGCCGCCGCCGCCGTGCGCGATCCGCGCGTCCACGAACTGCTTGGCAGCCCGTCGGTCAGCGCCGAAGAGCTGGCGCAATTCGTGATGGGCCTCTTAGGTACGGAGCTCGACGAGCACGCGGAAAATTTTTTCCGCACCCTCGCGGAGAATCGCCGATTGGCCTACCTGCCCGAAATTTC
>JAQGOD010000059.1 GCA_028293775.1 Gammaproteobacteria bacterium | reverse complement strand
GCGGTCAGCGATCCCATGTCGAACACTTCGCCGTTGGCGGTCAGCCGGCCGTGGAAATCGTCGCCATACCAGGACGCCAGGCCCTCTTCGCGGTAGTTGACGTCTTCTTCCGGAACATAGACACGGCCGCCGACTGTGTAGGGCTTGCCGACGCGGTAGGTGCCGCCGCCCTTTGGCACCGGCTCGCCGAAGGCGACAACCCGCGGGCTGCTGGACACCCCGTATTTGGGATCGACGCGGCTGAATTTTCCATTCTGCGCGCAATTGGCAAGCATCAGGCACGCACCTGCGACCGCAGCGGCCCGCACTGCCCCGCCCACCGGATTTGACCGCCGAATCCCCATCTTCCCCAAATACCATTCCGCCGGCCGCGTGCCTATGTCAGGCGTCCAACGGCCGCAATCCTTGGTGGTCCATCTCCGCACCAAGGTATGAATATATCGCAGGGCGAACGCGGCGGAAATGGGGTGGGCACGGACGTGGTGAAGGAATGGTTGCTGCTGCGGGTTGTCCGTCTTCGAACGCGGGGATCAAGCTATCGCTTGCAAATCGGCCACGCCTTTTCTCGTGAGGTTCGCGACTTATAGGTAGGGCGAGCAGCAAGCATCAACCTTGGCCGATACTGCTCTACCAAATTCTCTGAGACTACCTTACCCAACGTCAGGGAGTAAGCCTCGCTGCCGTTCGTGCCATAAATGCGTAGAAGAAGCTTCAGGGCTGAACGAGGCGTTGCAAAGCAGAGTCACGATGTTCAGTATGATCCTGACGAGCCACCCCGGGCATTCGCGCAAGGTTGAAATGCTAGACACATAACGAGGTCCTAATCCCCTCTAGGATCGCGCTTCGGTTGAATTCTTGTTCGATTGGACTTGGTCCTTTCTGTTGAGTTGTTGCGGTACAAAACGTTCTGGGTTGACGAAATATAAGGAATTCCTTATATGATGGTGGGGTTTGAACATCCCGAGCTTGGAGATGCGTCTGCTGAACTGGAAAGGCTTGGGGAAGATTTCGCCTCTGAGGTGCTAATTTACCTTCAAAAGGTGCATAGCAAAACCATCAACTATCGAAATCTAAGTCCTTTTCACGTGTTTGGAGGAGTGGAGATGTTCCTCGCTTCGATGGGGGGAAGCGAATTTGCGATATTTGCCGTAGAGGTTGACGATATGGGAGATCGGAAGATTACTCTCATGCTAGCCGGGCACCGGGGCACTCCCATGCAAGCTGGAGCATTCTCTTGGGATGGCGTCAATTATCCTGCACTGAGGGCAGGAATATTGAATGCTCGAGCCGCAGTCTGGTTCGCATGAATGACCATGGAGAGAAGCCGCTCGGGCGGCAAAGCGGAAGGCTTGCTCGCGGACTGCCGTGGGCAAGACAGCACAGGATATAGGTCTGCGGGGGCGACAGGAAAAACTCGCCATGGCTGAACAGACAGTAGGAACTCAGGCAGTAGGGACCGGGCGTCAAGCTGGATCGGGCTCGTCTTACAGCGGCGAAAAAGCCGCCGCGCAGAGCGTTGCTGCCGCGAAGAGCGTTGCCGACCAAGCGCTTTCTGCCAGTCGCGATCTCAAAGCGAAGGCGATGGGCTTGGCGGGCTCGTCCTCGGATGCGATCAAGGATCAGGTTTCGGAATTTATCGATACGGCAAAGGATGCCGCGAAGAACGCAGGCGCAGATTACGTTAACCTGGCCGAGACGATCCGCCGAGCGGCCGGGGAATTTGACGGTGATTTCCCGATTGCCGGGACCTTCATACGGGAGGTGGCATCGCAGGTTGACGTGATCACGACCGGTAACTTGAAGGATATACTGGAAGACGCTCGATCGTTTGCACATCGCCAGCCGACGGCATTGCTGGGGATAGCCGTGCTCGTCGGCTTTGGCTTGGTCAGGTTCTTGAAGAGTTCCGCAGACCATCCGCAAATATATCACGCCGCGCAAGGCGGCGGCGGCAAGATCGAAGTCGAAGTAAGCAATAGGCCTCGAAATACGACCCCAGCTAAAATTACAAGCAAAGGGCGCGGTCGGCCGCTAGCGGATCTTGTTCAGAAGATAGAACGGGCTAAGCCTGATTTAGCGTCAGCTAGAGGACTATCCAGTGCTGCCATGCGCGCGGGAGATCTGGTTCGAGCCATGCGGAAAGCCGCGGGCCTCTCACAATCTCAATTAGCCGAGCGATTGGGGGTAACCCAGGCACGGATGAGCGAGATTGAATCTGGAATTGGACGCCAGGGACCCACTTGGGATTTGATGGAGCGAATTTCAGCTGCCTGCGGCAGGACTCTGGGAGTGGCCGTATCGCGTGACCAACGCGAAGAGCTGCACACATCCAACGGCTAGTTTTCAGCTAAATGACATATTCTTTGTGGGATGCTCTCAAGGACCTCTTAGGCGCAACGGGACCGATATTAATCGCGGTGCCTTGGCTAAAAGACTTCTGGCTTCGCCGCCGGAGATCTAAGGTGGAACAGGTTTCTGCAACGGGGCGACTCGATAGGTTAAAGACTTCAATTGAAGCTTCAATGAAGCGGAAGATCGAATCACCCAAGGTGTCGGATTTTGTGTGGACCACTGTTGGGTTGCTGCTCATTTTCGCAAGCTTCGTGATCGCATTGGTTCGAGGTCTGGACGACTTGCTGCCAAACCCAACCTGAAGCGGAGTCAGCCGGGTCGCCGTCTTGAAAAGACCAGATGCATGTCGCGACGATAGAGACTTTCGACGCAACGAGAGATAAAGATCATTCTCAAGGAAATTCAGCGTCGGCCTCGAGATCCTTATGATCAGCCGACGCATAGCCCCGACAACCACATGTCGGTGCATAGGCGCCTTTTCCGCAAACACGACAATCGACCCTTTCCCCCTGTTCACAGCTTTGCTAACTCCCTGAATTCTATCAACGGAAGGGTGGCCGAGTGGTTTAAGGCACCGGTCTTGAAAACCGGCGTACCCGCAAGGGTACCGTGGGTTCGAATCCCACCCCTTCCGCCAAAACCAAAGGCCTCATAGCCAAACTCGCCGTCGTTGTCCTCCTGGGACGGCCAATCTCCGGGAATTTGGCAGCGGCAGGAATGATATTTTAACCCCCCGCTCCTACCCTTTGGCTGATGGCGCTTCCACGCGGCTTAAAGTTTTGTGCTCCGAGACCATTACCGGCCGGCGAACACCTCACCAGAGTGCGGACATGAACAGGGTGGGTATCGGCCTCGCGGTTCTCCTGATTGGTGCTGTCGGGGCCGGTTTTTCTTACGTCAGCAAGCAATCCATTTCGGATTCACACCGTCGGACCCGGCAAGTCATTCTGTTTTACACGCTGAGTCGGGTCGACAATCCCATCATCATCCTCGGCGACAGCATCGTCGAAGCGTCCACGCCGCCGCGGCAACTGTGCGGTCACGAGATCGTCAACGCCGGTCTCGACGGTGCATCGACAACAAGCGACCTGGGGAACTGGCTGATCGATGTGCTCGATGGCAGATCGGCGGCCGCCATCGTGGTGGCATTGGGAATCAACGATGCGTTGGCCGCGGAGCGGAGCCGGCCGCAATTCGAGGCGAACTACCGCACGCTGCTGGCCAAGCTTTCAAAGGCGACAACCCGGCTGATCGTGTTGGCGATCCCGTCGATCGATGTTCTCCGCCGCGTGACCAGCGAGACGCAGACGGAAGCGATGCGCCGGATCGACGATTACAATTCCGCGCTGCCCGAACTCGCCGCGGAAAGTGGCGCCTCGTTCGCCGCGCTGCCGCCGATGCCGACACCGCACACGATCGATGGCGTGCATCTGAGCGCCGCCGGATATCAGGTATGGGATCAAGCCGTGTTGCAGGCGGCCTCAGCGCTATGCGGCAGCAAATGAAGCCAGCGACCGCGCCGGGACCTGCGAACAAGCTGCTCGGACTGGAGGCGCTTCGCTTCCTGACGGCGTTCGCCATTCTGGTTTTTCACTATCGCCAATTCGCCTTCGTCGGCGCCGAACCGGTCGGTCTCGTCAATGATCGACTGCCGCTCTATCGCCTGCTGCATTTCTTCTACGACTTCGGTCCGCACGGAGTCTGGATCTTCTGGTGCATCAGCGGCTTTATCTTTTTCTGGAAATACCACGACGCCATCTTCTGCCGCTCGGTCGGCGGCTGGAAGTTCTTCGTGCTCCGCTTCTCGCGGCTCTATCCGCTGCACATCGCGACCCTCCTGCTCGTGGCCCTGGTGCAGCCGCTGTATTTCAACTTCAAGGGATCTTTCTTTGTCTATCAGGAAAACGACCTCGCCCATTTCCTGCTGCAACTGGTGATGGCGAGCAACTGGGGTTTCCAGAACGCCTTAAGCTTCAATGGGCCGATCTGGTCGATCTCGGTCGAGGTTCTGGTGTATTTCTTGTTCTTCCTAATGCTGCTGGCGACCCGATCCTGGTTGCTCAATGTGGCGGTGATCGCCGCCTGCTTGACCACCAGCGGGCAGATCGCGACATGCTTCGCCTTCTTCTACGCCGGCGGGCTGGCGGCGATGGCGCGGCGGGCCTCAATGCTCTCCACCTACCGAGCGGCGGCCGAAAGCGCGGGCTGGCTCGCCGTGATCGTTTTCCCACTTTGGGTCTGGCAGTTCACGGATGGCCATCCGGAATCGATGGATTTTCTATTGCTGCTCGGCTTTACGCCGATCCTGTTGTTCTGCCTCTCCCGCGACATCGTCATGCCGGCTTTGCTTCAGAAGGCCGTCGAGGCCGCCGGCAACATGACCTATTCGAGTTACCTGCTGCATTTTCCGATTCAACTGATCGCGGCGGTGGTTTTTGCGATGCTCGGGGTGCCGATTCCGCTGTACGATGGCACGTTCTTCGGACTTTTCATCGGGACGACGCTGCTGGCCTCGTATCTCACCTACCGGTATTTCGAGGCGCCAGTGCAAAACCTGATCCGTGAGCTGTTGCTGCGGCCACGCGCGACCGGTCAGCAAGCCGTCCCAGGCCTGAACCGATAGCGATCGCTTGCCACGGCTTCCTCGGATGCGAGCACCGCAATGACCGCCAGTTCCACGTAAGCATTGGTTAAGCAGAAAAGTCGTTCAGTGGGCGTAATCGAATCACGGCCGACCTTTGTTCAACATTAGATGGACATCCTGAAACATCGATCGTTTACATCAAGCTATGCAGACCGAAAATACGCAGGCCCGCAGGGGCTGGCGTTGATTGTGGGGGGTTATGGACGCGCGGGAAGCTTGTAGCGGCTCCGGATTCGATGCCGGGCCGACGGCGATAGATTCTTACCTTCAGAGGTCCGGAATCTATGTCTTCCTGATTTCATTCGCGTGCGTGTATTACCTTTCAAACACGCCACTCTTGCTCGGGCACTGGGATTTGGGATGGCACCTGGCCGCCGGAGACCTGATCAGAGAACGAGGCAATATTCCCTTCCAGGATCCATGGTCATTCACTCTTGGAGACAAGCAATGGTACAATCTATCATGGCTATGGGACGTGATCGCCAGCGTATTGTTTCAATATACGAAATTTAGCGGCCTGGTATTTTTTGCGATTGCCTGTGGCGCCGTCATCGTCGGATCCCTTACGTCGATCTGCTTAAACAGCGGAGCCTCCATAATTGCAGTCTGCATTGCCGTTTTTTCGGCGTGTCTGCTCTACCCTTCTTTTGCGACGCCGCCGAACGTTTATCTCGCCGCTTCGCCGAACATTTCCACCATGTTGTTTTGCGTGATATTTTACTGGGTATGTTCGAAGAGAACGCGATGGCTGTTGTTGCCTGCGATGATGATCCTTTGGGTCAACCTGCATGGCGGCTTTTTGCTTGGTTTTCTTATCGTCGGCGCCTTTTGCGGCGCAGCTTTGCTCAGACGGGATTGGGCAGGTTTCAAAATTCATGCGTTCGCGGGACTCGGTTGTCTTATTGCAATATTCATCAATCCCCTCGGCTGGCATATTTATGACGGCGTGTCCGCCACGTTGGGCCACTTTGTGCAGGCCAACATCACCGAGTGGCAGTCCTACTATTCGAACATAACCGTTCCGGGGAACATGCTGCTGAGCATTCCCGGCATCGTCTACATTCTGACGTTTGTCGGGCTCGAACTGCGCTACAAGGGCTCCCGTCCAATTCCCCTGGAAGCGCGGCTGCTGGCCTGGCTGTTTTTGTGTTTGGGACTTTATCAGCTCAGATACATGTCGTTTTTTTTCATGTTCTCGACGGT
>JAQGOD010000028.1 GCA_028293775.1 Gammaproteobacteria bacterium | reverse complement strand
AGCGCATGTCGAAGACTTCGAGTCCGGCATCATGCACAAATCGCTTTTCGCCCTGGTCCACACTGCGTATGCCGATCAAGCGAATACTAGCCGGCGCAAGCGCTGGAGTTGCTCCTGACATCTCGGTGAGATCCCGCGGTCCATGCCCACATAAACATGCCACCGGCATGCCGTGCAGATTACCGCTGGGCGTCAGACTATGAGTATTGAAATCGGCGTGCGCGTCCAACCACAGAACCCGCAAGTTGCGGCCCTGTTGCCTGCAGTGACGCGCCACCGCGCTGATCGAACCGATACTCAAGCAGTGGTCGCCGCCGAGAAGGATCGGCATCCGAGACTGGCGCAACTCCGAGGCGACCGCATCGTGCACGGTGCGATTCCACTGCGTCACCTCGGCGAGATGGCGATAACCGTCTACCGGCCCCCGCGCTGGGTTCGCCGGTCCCCGCAAATCGCCGCGATCGCATACATCGAGGCCCTGCGACTCCAGCATGGCGTGGATCTCTGCCACACGCAGCGCCTCCGGGCCCATCGAAGCGCCGCGAGTACCTGCTCCGACGTCGCTGGGAGCACCGATCAGTGAGACTTGCCGTATCACGTATCAGGCTCAGGCGGTTTTGCGCAGGCGAGCCCGCACTCCGCCGCCCAAGGTTCCTCCGTAGAGATCTTTGGGATCGTCGAGTTCCGGCACCAGATCGATTTGCCGCGCCAGGCCACGCTCTTCGCTCAAGAGCTGGTGCAAGAATCGCAGGGCCGAATAGTCTTCCAGCGCAAACCCGACCGAGTCGAACACAGTGATTTGCGCGCCGTTTGCGCGCCCACGACTCAAGCCTCGCACCAGATCCGAGAATTCCGTCACTGGATATTGCGAGTCCATTTGTTGAATCTCGCCTTCGATCCGCGACTGTGGCTCATACTCGACGATGACGTTGATGTTTGGCATTCGCAATACATCCGGGTGCAACTCCGTCTTGCCCGGGCAATCTCCGCCCACCGCGTTCAAGTGCATGCCTGGCAAAATCATCGGTGGCGTCAGAATGACGGCATTTCGTTTGTCTGCAGTCACGGTGGTAACGATATCCGCGCCTTTGCATTCATCCGTGCTGGAACTGGAACTCACAATATGTAGTTCATTAAGCTCCGGCATGGCACGCAGGTTTCGTTCCAACTTTCCGGTCGCTTTTGAATCCGTGTCATACAGCCTTAGTTCGCGAATCCCCAACATGCGATGGAAGCCGATCGCTTGAAATTCGCTCTGGGCGCCGTTGCCGATAAGCGCCATGACCCGACTCTCAGGCCGCGCAAGGTAACGTGCCGCGAGTGCGGACATCGCGGCAGTCCGCAGCGCCGTAGTCACGGTGAGTTCAGAAAGCAGCAGCGGGTATCCAGTTTTCACGTCGGCAAGCACGCCAAACGCCGTAACCGTCAATAATCCAGAGGCCGTGTTCTTCGGATGACCATTGACATACTTAAAGGAATAGAGACGTCCATCGCTGGTCGGCATGAGTTCGATGACACCGGCGGCGGAGTGACTCGCCAAACGCGCAGATTTCTCGAATTCGCCCCACCGGCCATAATCGCGCTCGATTTCGTCGGCCAGACGGCTGATGAACGCCCCCGTGCCCGCACGCCTGACCAGACGCAAAATGTCGCTCACTCCAATGTAGTCAACCATGGTTCTTCAACTCCCCCGATGCTCCGCGCCGGACTAATGTGACAATGATCGCAGGAGTTTTGTCTAACAAGAAGCCAGCAGAATGCGCTAAATGCGAAGTAAATTGCGCATATCGCCAGAGACTATTAGCATAGTGCCAGGAGACGTACGATGGATGACCTCGACCGCAAGCTGATTGCACAGCTACGCGACAATGCACGCACGCCGCTTACACTGTTGGCAAAGACACTGAAGGTGTCGCGAGGAACTGTGCAAAATCGCCTAGAAAAATTAGAACGCGATGGAACGATCGCGGGATTTACAGTCCGCTTGCGTCCCGCCATCGACGAGCAACGTATCTCCGCATTGATGACCATTGCCGTGGAGGGCAACCGGCTCGAGGCCGTTTTACGCACCCTGCGCGGCGACCCGTCGATCGTCACCCTGTACACGACAAACGGACGTTGGGACCTTGTTGCAGAGATCAGGGCTGACAACTTGCAGGCCTTCGATCAGGTATTGAGCCGAACTCGGCTCATTGCGGGCATTTCCGCCACGGAAACAAGCTTGTTACTGTCTACGCACAAGCTTTAACTGTCATGGAGAAGCGGACATGGCCATAGTCAGCAACCGGGTTCAGGCTTTCGAGCATTGGATCCGTACAGCCTTCGTCGAATTGAACACGACGCTCGAGAACCTCTATTTTGCGCAAAACGATCGGGCGCAGGTCTTAGGTGTAGGGAATGACTTAAAGACAAGGCTGCTCGAGGAAGGCCATCGCTTCATCGTTGACCTGCTCGCCGAGGGCAATACGGGTGATGGCTTCGAGAGTGGATTCTCAGTCCTTGGCAATGTGGGGATGTATCTAGCGGCGTTGCGCCGGCATGAACTCACGAATCCTACCCGAGAAGAGCGGTCCCCCTTCCCTGAGGCGTCCTCGCTGGCGCTGCATGTCGGCGCTTCCATCGGGATGGCGCCGCGCTTCGCAACCGCGCATCTTACGACCCACAATCTATCGAATGCGGGGGTACGCAAGAGTTTCACCAGCTTGAGGGACGAGTTCTTGTTCATCGATCAAAACACCCGCGGTATCCTCTCCTTCCAAAGCGCGGCCGACGCGTTGAGCCGCATCATCCCCCTCGGCATCTCGAGTCCGGTTGCCGATATCCTCTTCGAGGATGCGAAGAGGGCGCTGGAAA
>JAQGOD010000016.1 GCA_028293775.1 Gammaproteobacteria bacterium | reverse complement strand
TTGCGACATGGCCGAAGCGTCGACCAACGTTTTGTCGGCCGCGGTCGTGCGCGAGCTGGCATTAGTGCTCGCTGAGATCAGGACATTGCGCCCAGTCGGCATGGTGGTGCAATCGGCGAAGCCCAGTGGCTTCATCGCCGGGGCCGATATCAAGGAATTCGTCAAAATCCGTACGCCGGCCGAGGGCTACCTTCTGGTGCGCGCCGCGCAATCGGTCTTGCAGGAGCTCGAGGATCTGCCCTTTCCGAGCGTCGCCGCACTGCGTGGTTTTGCCTTAGGGGGCGGCCTCGAATTGGCGCTCGCGTGCACCTACCGGATCGGGGCTGATGACCCGGCATTGTCGCTGGGCCTGCCCGAAGTCATGCTTGGGATTCATCCCGGATTTGGCGGCACGGTGCGCAGTGTGCGCACCGTCGGTGTGCGGGCTGCGCTGGAACTGATGCTCAAAGGGCGGCCGTTCAGGGCCCAGCGCGCCTTGAGCGTCGGATTATTGGACGGGCTTGTGCCGCCGAATGAGCTTGCGACGCGCGCCAAGGCGCTGCTGCTGCGGCATCCGGCTAGGAAAAGCGCACCTTTGGTCGACAAACTCATGAACCTCGGCGCAGTGCGGCCGTTCGTGGCCAAACAAACTATCGCGACATTGCGCCGCAGCGTGCGCCGCGAACACTATCCCGCGCCCTATGCCATCGTCGAACTTTGGCAGCAACATGGCGCAAACGGCGCGGCCGCCTATGAAGCCGAGGCGCGCTCGATCAGCGAACTGATGTGCACCTCCACTTCGCGCAATCTGGTGCGCGTTTTCTTGCTGCAAGATCGCCTCAAGAGTTTAGGCGGCGAATCGAGCGTCGAATTCAAACACGTGCACGTCGTCGGGGCCGGCGTCATGGGTGGCGACATTGCCGCGTGGGCAGCGTTTCGGGGCATGACCGTGACATTGCAGGACCGCAATGAGGAATTGATTCGGCCGGCACTGCGCCGCGCCCAATCCTTTTTCGAGAAGCGCCTCAAGGACCCTGCGGCCGCAGCCGATGCCGCATCGCGCCTCACGATGGACGTCAAGGGTGATGGTGCTGCGAAGGCGGACGTCGTTATTGAGGCGATTTTCGAAGATGTCGACGCGAAACAAGCGCTGTATGCAGAACTCGAGCCGCAGCTCAAGCCGACGGCCGTTCTCGCCACCAATACCTCGAGTATCAGAATCGAAATTCTGTGCCGGAAACTCGCCGACCCAAGCCGGCTCGTGGGCATTCATTTTTTTAATCCCGTTGCGCAACTGCAGCTGGTGGAAGTAGTCCAAGGGGCGAACACACGTGCGCGGGTCCTGCACGATGCATTAAAGTTCACGCGCAAGCTCGACAAGCTTCCGCTGCCTTGCAAGAGCGCACCCGGTTTCGTGGTCAACCGCATCCTTACGCCCTACATCAACGAAGCGCTGTATGCGCTCGAGGCGGGCATCTCAGCTGTGGTAATCGACCGCGCGGCCGAGCGCTTCGGAATGCCCATGGGGCCGATTGAGCTGACCGATGTGGTGGGCCTGGACGTTTCGCTGCATGTCGGGCAAGTCTTGAGCGAGGCCTTTCATCGCGAAGTGCCGCAGATCTTGATCCGATTGGTGGATCAAAAGAAACTCGGCCGCAAGAGCGGCGAAGGGTTCTACCGCTGGCAGGACGGAAAAGCGCTCAAGCCGGAGGCCGAACAGGCCGAGCCGCCGGATCTGGAGGATCGGCTGATATTGGCCATGCTGAACGAAGCCGTGGCTTGTCTTCGCGAAGGAACGGTGGAAGACGCGGATTTGCTCGACGCCGGTGCAGTATTTGCGACCGGATTCGCGCCTTTTCGCGGCGGACCGCTGCAATATGCGAGGGACCGCGGCATTGTCGACGTGACGAGCCGCCTGAACGAACTCGCCGACCGATACGGCGAGCGCTTCCGCCCGGATGCCGGCTGGAGTTCATTGCCTGCTTGAGAGCCGACCGGCTTGGGACCTAAGCGTGGTCGGGGTGATCATTCGCGTATGGTACGATTCACAGGCAAAATCATAGGCTTGAGCCTCAAGGGCGGAAGAATTTATTGATGGACGAGCGACCAATAGACCTTGCGGTTTTAAAGACTTTCTCGCCGCTGGACGGCCTGAAGGCGGAAAACCTGCATGCCCTCGCCCGCAAAACGGTGATCCGCGAACTGGGCGTGGGGCGCGTACTGTTCAAGGAGGGCGATACGGACAAGCGCACCTTCTATCTCGTGGCGGGCCAAGTCGAACTGAGGGCGGATGATCGCACCATGGGTGTGATTAGGGCCGGTACCGCGGAAGCCCGAGCGGCGCTCGCTCCCGGATTGCCGCGCAAGTTCACGGCGCGCGCCGCGATGGATCTTGAATACATCATGATCGACAGCGATTTGCTCGATGTACTGCTGACCTGGGATCAAACTGGTCAATACGAAGTGGCGGAACTGCGCGGCGACGGCCTGGATGTCACTGGCGATTGGATGACCACCCTGCTGCAGACCAAGGCCTTCCATCGCA
>JAQGOD010000011.1 GCA_028293775.1 Gammaproteobacteria bacterium | reverse complement strand
GCTCGTGCCCATGGTGCCCACTTTTCCATTGGATTCCGGGACGTTTTTCACCAGCCAATCGATGGTGTCCCAAGCATCCGTGGAGTGATCCACGGGCGTGTGGTTCAAGTCCCCGGAAAGAGGCCGGGTCATCACGTAGTCGCCTTCGGACTTGTATTTTCCCCGTACATCTTGAGCGACAATGATGTAGCCCGCGTCGGCCAGCTCGCCGTAGCTCAAGGGGAGTATCAAAGAGCGGCGCGGACTGTCGGCGCTCGCCGTGAACTTGTCGGCATTGTACGGAGTTCGATCGAGAATCATGGGTGCGCGAGCCGCACCTCTCGGGATGACGATGACCGTGTGCAGCTTGACCCCGTCGCGCATGGAAATCATGACGTCTCGCTTGACGTAGTCGTTCGCCTGCGTGATGACCGGAAAGTCCGCAGGGATGTCGCCGCCGCTTGACGGCGGTTCCGTCGACGGCTTCGCCGGCGCCGGCTTTGCGGGGGCGGCCCATGCGCCAGCCAGCATCAAGGTCGCCGCTGCGGCGAGCACGCAAACGCATACCTGGATCTGCCTAAAATTCATTGTGCATCCCTTTTTTAAAGAAATAATAAAGCCCTATTTGATTAGCGAGGGCAAGTCCAAGCTTGAATAAATCAAGCTTGGCGCAGGCCCGGCGATACCGCAGGCGTGGACGTGTCCCCGGCGTACGCGGTCTTGATGCCGATAAAGGTACTGCGCCCCGAGGTCCGATAGCTGCCCTCAGTCATCTCGAATGCGATGTTCGGGCCGAGGGCGTCGAATTGTTCGAGTACCAAATCGAATCCCGCTTCCCGCATGGCTTGCAGCAAGTGCTCGCGCTGAATCCAAAAGGACTGCTTGTTGTTCCAGGAAGCCCACCGCCGATTCTCGCGATCGAGGAATGCGCGCTTGGTTCGAAATTCCGGCAACCAGCGGCCGGGCAAGCCTTCGTTTTCGCTCAAAAACGAGAGTTTGTGGGTCGTCGTGCCGGTGTGCCTAAGAGGAAGTATGCGTGCCAAGGCTCGCCGAAATCGCCGCGGCCGGATGAAGCTCGGAGAATCCTTGGCCTCGGAGAAATGGGTTTGCAGGATAAGCAATCGCTTGGTCACCTGCGACAGAAGCGTCAGGAACTCGCGCGGTTTGTCCAAGTGGTAAAAAAGACCGCAACAAAAAACGGCATCGAAAGAGCCGTAGGCGGCGATATTCCATACATCATCGCGCGCGAATTCCAGGTTCGGTAAATTGACCTTCGACTGAACGTAGCGGCAGGCCTCGATATTCAGTTGGCGTACATCGAGTCCCAACGCTTGTAGCCCCAAGCGCGCAAATTCCACGGTGTAGCCACCCTCTAGGCAGCCTAAGTCGGCGATGCGCAAGTGCCGCTTATCACCGGGAAATGTCGCATCCAGAACGCGCCTTGCCGCCAGAAACCACGGGTGCACGTCCATCGAGTAGCCGACGTCGGGTTTGGTGAAACTGCCGTCGTCCAACCGAATGTTGTGAGAGGTAAAACTGACCGACATTCCAGCTCCGCGTGTATCGGCGCGAATCTTAACCCCTTTTTGCGGCGGTAATCGATTCAGGTAGGACAGGTAACACGGGAGTTCGACATGAAACGCGCATGGTTAGGGATTTTACTTATGGGCATCGCCATCGATGCCCAGGCTACCGGCAGTCTCGCCGATGTTCAAATCATCGATCGTGATACCGGCAGCGTGCTGCCGACCTACCGGAGCCGGGGCGAATATTGGGTCGCGGGCAGACCCGGTGCCCGCTATTCCATCATGATTCAGAGCCATCGCGGCCAGCGCCTGCTGGCGGTAACGGCCGTTGATGGCGTCAACGTGGTGAGCGGCGAGACAGGCGCGTGGGGCCAGAGCGGCTATGTGCTCGGCGCCGGCGAGAGTTACGAAATCGCCGGATGGCGCAAGAGCGATGCGGAGATCGCGGCCTTCAATTTTACCTCGGCCGGACGATCGTATGCCGAACGAACGGGCCGCCCCGCAAACATCGGCGTCATCGGGGTTGCGTTGTTCCTGGAGCGGCCCGCTCGGCCGCCCGTGTATGAAAGCTACGATCCTCGATCGGAGTCCTCAGCCTCACGGGACCAGAGCGGCGCGGCGCGGGCGGCTGCGCCAAGTCCAGCACCCTCATCCCAGAGCCCATCTAACATGGCCAACATGGCGCCAGCGGAAAAGCTCGGTACCGGGCACGGGGCACGCGAGGCATCGTACGTACAGAACACAACCTTTGACCGGTTATCCAGCACGCCGAATGAAGTAATCAAGATTCGATACGACAGCTGGGAGAACTTGGTAGCGATGGGAGTGGTGCCGTCTCGCCCGGCATGGCATCCCGCCCCAAACCCGTTTCCCGATTCGACACCGCCAAGGTATGTACCGGACCCACCCGCAGGCTGATAATGGGGTGAATGAGCCTGTCGCAGGAGACTGACGAGGATTTGATGTTGCGATTCGGACGCGGCGAGGCCGCCGCGTTCGAATACTTGTATCGGCGGCACGAGTCACGGGTGTTTCGTTACCTGCACCGCAACGTGCGCAACGAAGCGAGTGCCAATGATCTGATGCAGGAAGTGTGGTTTGCCGTCGCACGCACCGCGCAAGGCTATCAACCTACCGCGAAATTCAGCACATGGCTCTTTACCATTGCTCATAACCGCATGGTTGACATGATTCGCGCGAGTGCTCGAGTTCAGGGCTTGGAAGCCGCCGACAAGACAGACTCCGACGGGGTGAGTCTGCTCGATACGCTCGCCGCCGATGCGAAACTCGAACCATTGGCCGAAGTCCAATCGCAAGACGAGGCCGCGGCATTGCTGCGTGCCGTTGCGCAATTACCGGCGGAGCAACGCGCCGCGTTTCTGTTGCAAGCGGAAGGAGATCTCAGCGTTGAGGAAATTGCCGCCATCACCGAGTCTAACTTCGAGACGGTAAAAAGCCGATTGCGCTATGCGCGGGCGAAGCTCCGTCAGTTGTTATGGGAATACGCATGACGCCGGAAGACAGCGCAAACGATAAAGAATTGTTGGAACGCTACAGGCGCGCCAGCGACAGCCAACCCGCGACCCCAAGCGACGCGGTACGGGCGGCCATTCTCGCCGAAGGGCGCCGCGTCGCGGAGCAGCGCGCTCACTCGGCTTCTCAACGGCCATTCGATGTCTCTCGCCGTGCCGCGAATGACTCACGCTGGAAGATCACGGCTTTTGGAACCGCGGGCGCCGCGCTCGTGGCCGCGCTGTTGTTTGCCCCGCGCTTGTGGGAAAACGGCAAAGTACCCGTTCAAGCGAGCAACTCGTCCGCCGCGCCCGAGGCCGCGCCGCGGCCAACCTCGCCGGTCCCATCGACCGATAACTTCAATTCACCGGCAACTTCGGTGCAAGCCGCGCCAAAAGCAGAATCACTTCAGCCCCTGCAGCAGGATCGCCAGGGGACCCTGGCCGAGTTGGCCCCTGCGGAGAAGAAAAAATATGCGCCAAGCCGCGCGCGCGCGGCGGCTGACGCTGCCCCTTCCGCCGCTTCGAGCGCTGCGGCCGCGGAGCCCTCGGGATTGCTGGTCGCGGCGGCCTTGGGTGACACGGCCAAAATCCAAACCTTGATGGACCAAGGGGCCGCGCTCAACGAGCGCGATGAACTGGGCCGCACTCCCCTCATGCTGGCCGTCATCGACGGGCGGCCGGAGGTGGTGCGTCTCCTTCTTGATCGAGGTGCGGACCCAAACGCCGCCGACAACTCCGGCCGCACGCCATTACAGATGGCCCGGCAAGCAGGTTTGCGACAGATCGCCACGTTGCTGGAGCAATCGGGGGCGCGCCAAAACGCCGGCAAATAGGCGTTACGCGCCGCTTACTGAGCGCTTGCGAGCCTGGCTCTGCAGAGCCCACCACTGCTCGACGCTGGCCGTGAGTCCCGCAAGATCAAGTCCCGCCCGTGCAAGGCAGGTCTCACGTGTGCCGTGTTCAATGAAGCGGTCGGGGATGCCGATATTCAACATCGGCAATTGCAGGCCGGTTGCCGTAAGTAACTCTCCGACCGCCGCACCGGCGCCGCCCATGACGGCGTTCTCTTCGATGGTGATGATGGCGCGGTGACGCGTGGCAATCGCAACGATAGTTTTCTCATCGAGCGGTTTGACAAACCGCATGTTGACGATGGTCGCATCCAAATGCTCCGCGATCTTCTGCGCCGAATCGACCAGCGCGCCGAAGGCCAGTATGGCGAGTCCACTGCGGCCCTCGCGGCGCAGCTGCGCAACGCCGACGGGAAGGGCGGTCATCTCCGCAGCGATGGCAGCGCCGGGTCCGGTGCCGCGCGGATAGCGAATGACAGAGGGCGAAGTTAAGGTCGTGCCGGTGTACAACATCTGCCGGCATTCATTCTCATCCGCCGGGGCCATGATGATCATGTTGGGTATGCATCGCAGGAAAGACAGATCGTAACTGCCTTGGTGCGTGGCGCCGTCGCTGCCCACCAAGCCCGCACGATCGACGGCGAAGACCACCGGAAGATTCTGAAGGGCCACATCATGGATCAACTGATCGTAAGCGCGCTGCAGAAATGTCGAGTAGATCGCAACCACTGGCTTCAAGCCTTCTACCGCCATGCCGGCGGCCAGCGTCACTGCATGCTGTTCGGCGATCGCCACATCGAAGTATCGCGCGGGAAAGCGTTTCGAGAACTCAACCAAGCCCGATCCTTCGCGCATTGCCGGCGTGATGCCGACGATTGCCGGATCGCGGTCCGCCATGTCGCACAGCCATTTGCCGAAGATCTGCGAATAGGTAGGACCGCTGCTCACTTCCTTGAAAATCTGGCCGCTGGCCGGGTCGAACGGGCCCGGTCCATGCCATTTGATCGGATCCGCCTCCGCCGGCGCATACCCTTTGCCCTTACGCGTGACAACGTGCAGGAACTGCGGCCCGCGCAGCTTTTTCAAATTGCTCAACGTATCGACCAGCGCTTTCACATCGTGGCCATCGATGGGCCCAATGTAGTTGAACCCCATTTCTTCGAACAATGTCCCGGGCAGCACCATGCCCTTAAAGTGCTCTTCCGAGCGGCGCGCCAATTCCCACACTGTCGGCATGTGGCGCAACACCTTCTTGCCGGTGTCGCGCAGATGCGAATACATCTTTCCCGACAACGCGCGTGCCAAATAATTGGAGAGCGCGCCGACGTTCTCCGAAATTGACATATCGTTGTCGTTCAGGACGATCAATAAGTCTGCAGGCAGTGAGCCGGCGTGATTCAACGCTTCGAAGGCCATGCCCGCCGTCAGCGCACCGTCGCCAATAATGGCTACGACGCGCCGATTCTCGCCCCGTTGCGCGGCCGCTACCGCCATTCCCAACGCCGCACTGATCGAGGTGCTGGAGTGCCCGACGCCAAAAGTGTCGTACTCGCTCTCGCTGCGGGTGGGAAAGGGTGCGAGCCCCATGTCCTGCTTGATGGTATGCAATTTGTCGCGCCGCCCCGTCAGCACTTTGTGCGGATAAGCCTGGTGTCCAACATCCCAAACCAGCCGGTCATCGGGCGTGTTGAACACGTAATGCAGCGCAATCGTCAGCTCGACCGTGCCCAACCCTGCCGCAAAATGACCCCCACGGGTTGCCACGCTTTGAATAAGAAATTGCCGCAATTCATGGGCCACTTCGGTCAATTTCGCAGCCGGCAGCCGGCGCAAGTCGGCGGGCGATGCCAGGGTTTCGAGCAGCGGATAGGCTGTGGGGGGGACGTCCATATCGCACCAGTTTATACTGCGCCACCCTACTAGTGGCAATGAGCTAGGTCAGATGTTGCGAATTTGCAGCATGGCGGTGCGGCTGCCATGATGCTATTTTTCCGCGTTTCCGAGATACTGCCAGCATGGATTCCGTCAGTTCCGATGAGGTTTACCAGGATCAGATTCTGCCGCATGTCTCGCGCACGTTTGCGTTGACCATACCGCAACTGCCGCCTGCGCTGAGCGTACCCGTCACCAGCGCGTATCTGCTATGCAGAATTGCCGACACGATCGAGGACGAACCGGCCCTGTCGCCCCCCGAAACCTTGAATTTCCTGCAACGATTCAGTGCGGTCGTCGCCGGAAATGGCGAACCCGCCTCCTTGGCGCGCGATCTGGAGCATCGTCTGTCGGACAGAACCCTGCCGACCGAACGCGACCTGGTCAGCAATATGGATCGCGTCGTGAGGGTGACCGCAAAACTGGGCCCCGCCCAGCGTGCCGCGATTCAGCGGTGCGTCGAGCTGATGTGCTATGGCATGCCGCGCTTCCAATTCAATGCCAGCGTCAAGGGACTGCCCCGCTCGAGCGATTTGGACGACTATTGCTACTACGTGGCAGGGGTGGTGGGCGAGATGCTTACCGAGCTGTTCTGCGACTATTCGGCGGATATTGCGCGCCGGCGCACCCCCTTAAGCGCCTACGCAGCATCGTTCGCTCAAGGCCTGCAAATGACCAATATCCTCAAGGATGTCTGGGAGGATCGCAGCCGTGGGGCCTGTTGGTTGCCTCAGGATGTGTTTGCCCGCCACGGAGTTGATCTGGAACAACTCTCTAAGGAATCGAAGGATGTGGGCTTCAGTGCCGGGATCACGGAACTGGTCGGTGTTGCGCATGCGCATCTGCGAAATGCCTTGGATTACACACTATTAATCCCGAGAGAGGAGCAGGGCATTCGGCGCTTCTGTCTCTGGGCAATCGGGATGGCTATCCTTACGTTGCGCAAAATTGCGCATAACCCCGCTTTCACCGCGGGCGTGCAAGTGAAGATATCCAGAACCGCTGTCAGTTTGACCATGCTCATGACCAACACATTCATCGGCAAGGATTGGATGCTGCGGCGCTTGTTCGGCATTGCCGCACGCGGCGTGCCGCTGGCGAGACTGCCGGAGGTGCGGCGTCCGCGTCCGGCAGCGATCGTTGCGGACAGCGCAGGCGAGGCCGAGCACGAGCTGCGCCGCTACGGGAGCTCAGGATCGTGAATCGAACCGCGCCGAAACCCACTCCGTTTCCTGCGGAGCTGCCCGACGCGCGCAGCGATATCGTCTCGCACACGCTCAAGCGGGTCGACTCCTCGCCCTTGGACCGTGCCATCGCCGAAGCGCGCGACGCGCTCATTGCACAGCAGAACGAGCAAGGCTACTGGCTCTACGAACTCGAGGCTGACTGCACCATTCCTGCGGAGTACATCATGATGATGCACTTCTTGGATGAGATCGACGCGGGGCTCGAGGCAAAGATTGCAAATCATCTGCGCGCGCGGCAGGCGGAGCACGGCGGGTGGCCGCTATACCATAACGGCGAACTGGATTTGAGCTGCACCATCAAGGCGTACTACGCCCTGAAGCTCGCCGGCGATGATGTCAAGGCCGCGCACATGGTGAAAGCGCGCACAGCGATCTTGGAACGCGGCGGCGCCGCCCGAGCGAATGTGTTTACGAGGATCGCTTTGGCGCTCTTCGGCGAACTGCCCTGGCGCGGCATACCCTACATCCCCGTGGAAATCATGCTGCTGCCGAAGTGGTTTCCGTTTCACATCGACAAGGTTTCCTACTGGTCGCGAACCGTGATGGTGCCCCTGTTCATCCTGTGCACGCGCCGCCCTAAGGCCAAGAACCCGCGCGGCATCGGCATCCCCGAGCTGTTCACGACGCCGCCTGAAAAAGAACGGCACTACTTCCGCCGTGCCGGCCTGCTTGCCAAGGCGTTTCTGTTGTTCGACCACATTGGACGTTTGATCGATCCGTTGATCCCCACTCAAGTGCGCGAGCGTGCGACGCGGCGTGCAGAAACGTGGGTGCTGGAACGGCTCAATGGCGAGGATGGGCTCGGCGCCATTTTCCCCGCCATGGTCAACGCCCTGGAAGCCATGGTGATCTTAGGCTATCCCCCGGATGACCCGCGGCGCGTCACCGCCAAGCGAGCCTTGCAAAAGCTTTTGGTCGTGGGCCCCACGAGCGCCTATTGCCAGCCTTGTGTTTCCCCGATTTGGGATACTGCACTGGCGTGTCTCGCGATGCAGGAAGCAAGCGATGAGACTTCGCGCGGGGCGTCGGTGCGCGCACTCGACTGGTTGAAAACCAAGCAACTGATGGATGAGCCCGGCGATTGGCGCGTGCGGCGGCCAACCTTGCGCGGCGGCGGTTGGGCTTTTCAATTCGCGAATGATTTTTACCCGGATCTCGACGACACCGCTGTGGTCGCCTGGGCCATGCATCAATCACGCGATTCGGATCGCTACGCCGAGAGCGTGCGCCGCGCGCTCGATTGGCTGGTGGGTATGCAGAGTCGCGATGGCGGTTTTGCCGCCTTCGATGCCGATAACACCTGCTACTACTTGAACAAGATTCCCTTCGCCGATCATGGCGCGCTGCTGGATCCTCCCACCAGCGATGTCACCGCGCGGGTGGTTACCGTGCTTGCACGCATCGGTCGGCCGCAGGATAAGCCCTCG
>JAQGOD010000098.1 GCA_028293775.1 Gammaproteobacteria bacterium | reverse complement strand
GCGCACTTTCGCCGGCAATGGGCTGGCCAATAGCGTCAAGACAATCGCCGGCGCCGCCCCGTTACGGGTGTATCTGGGCTTCGGCAGCGGCGAACAGCTGGAAATCAACGACCGCGCCGTTGCGATCGGCCCGCAATTTTTTGCGGGCGATGTGGCTCGATTCGAAGCCGGCGCCGTCGGTGTGCTGCGGCGCGACTCGCGTAGCGAGCCTTCGCGAATCGATCAGACCCGTGCGCCGCCGTCGCGCAATTCCCGCCCGCCCGGCTGAGCTGACTCGTGACCAAGATCATCGAGCCCCTGCGCGGCGTGCATGACGTATTGCCCGCGCAAATTGCCGCCTGGCAACACTTGGAGCGCGTCACCCGCCAAGTATTCGCCAGTTATGGCTACGACGAGTTCCGCGTGCCGGTGATCGAGCAAACCGAACTATTCAAACGCTCGATTGGCGATTTTACGGACATCGTCGAGAAAGAAATGTTCAGCTTCATCGATCAGGGTGAGGATCACATCACTTTGCGTCCCGAGGCGACCGCCGGCATCGTGCGTGCCGTCATTTCGAACGGTTTGCTTCGCGAAGGACGCCTTCGCGTATGGTGCATGGGACCGATGTTTCGCCGCGAGCGTCCGCAAGCGGGGCGCTATCGCCAATTTCATCAAATCGATGCCGAAGCCTTCGGATTCGAAGGACCCGACATCGATGCGGAAATGATTCTCCTGTCGGCGAGGCTGCTCAAGCTGCTGGGCCTCAAGGACGTGAAGCTGCTGGTGAACTCGCTGGGGACGCCGACCTCGCGAGCGATCTACCGCGAGAAGCTGACAGCGTATTTCGGCGCCCACGAAGCATCCCTGGACGAGGATAGCAAGCGGCGATTGGCCGGCAATCCGTTGCGCATTCTCGACAGCAAAAACCCGGATATGCGGCGCATCATCGCCGGTGCACCGCTTTTGCTCGATTCTTTGGACCAGGAGTCACGCCGCCATTTCGAGTCTTTGTGCGCGCAGTTGGGCAGCGCCGGCATCGCGTATCATGTCGAGCCGCATTTGGTGCGCGGCCTTGATTACTACACGCGCACGGTTTTCGAGTGGACCACGGACGCGCTCGGCTCGCAGGGCACGGTATGCGCTGGCGGCCGCTACGATGGCCTGGTCGCGCAGCTGGGTGGCGTTGACACGCCGGGAATCGGCTGGGCCATGGGGCAAGAGCGCATTGTCATGCTTCTGCAAAAGCTGAGCTTGGGGCCGCTGAAGAACAGGCCGCAAGTCTACGTGGTGATGGTCGGGGAACGCGCGGAAGTCCCGGGACTGAATCTGGCGGAACGGTTACGCGATGCGTGGCCGGAGCTGGCTTTGCAGATCAATATGGGCGGCGGCAGTTTCAAGACGCAATTCAAGCGCGCCGACAAGAGCGGCGCGGACTTTGCTCTCGTGCTGGGAGATGACGAGGCGGCGCGGGGGGTGGTGGCCGTGAAGGCGTTGCGCCGGGAACTCGCGCAAGAAGAATGCCCCGTCGAACAAATCAGTGAACGTATCGGCATCTTATTAGGTCTGAAGGTGGGGAATGACCATGGCTGAAGAATATCTAACCGACGATGAACAACTTGAAGCCGTCAAGCACGCTTTTAAGGAATATGTCCCGTGGATATTGGGGGGCATCATTCTGGGCGTGGGCGGGTGGTACGGGTATCAGCGCTATCAGTCGCACAAGAATGAGGTCGCTTTGCGCGCTGCGGACCAATTCAGCCAGATGACCGGCGCGCTGCAATCAGACGATGATGGCAATAGATCCCGGCATATTGCGGAGGGACTCATCAAGGACTTTCCCGAATCGCCGTATGCCGACCAGGCGCGCTTGACCATCGCCCGCATGGAAGTCGAAAGCGGCAAGTCGGCCGATGCCGTGCCTCCCTTGACCCAGGTAATGAACAATTCCAAGGATGCGGAGCTGCGGCAAATCGCACGCCTGCGCCTGGCGCGCGTCTTGATCGACCAGGGCAAACCGGATGATGCCATCAAAATACTCGCTGCCGGCGCGCCGGGTAGCTTCGCAGCCCGCTACCACGAGATCCACGGGGACGCGCTCCACGCAAAGAAGGACATTGCAGGCGCTCTAGCCGAATATAACGCGGCATTGGGCGCGAGCGATGGCGGCGCGGATGCCGCCATTCTGCAGCTCAAGATCGCCGATCTTGCCACGACCGAAAAGGCCAAAAACTGATGCGTGTATTGCTTTCGTTGAGTTTCGCGGCGTTGTTGTTGGCTGCCGGCTGCAGCAAGGACAAAGACATCGAGCCCCCGGCGACATTGGCCAAATTTCCAGCGACGCTGCCGGTCAAGAAGCTTTGGAGCGAAGGCGTGGGTGGCGGGAAGAAACAGCTCAAGCTCCGCTTGGGGTTGGGACCTGCAATCGACAACGGTGTGGTGTTCGCGGCGAGTCACAAGGGTGAAGTTCTTGCCGTGACCCTGGATTCGGGCCGTACCGTCTGGGTCAAGAAATTGAAAATCCCCATCTCCGCCGGCCCTGCCGCAGGCTTCGGCATCGTCGTGGCGGGCAGCAGCAAGGGGGCGGTCATAGCATTGGACGGCGCCACCGGCCGTCAGCTGTGGCGCTCGCAGGTCAATTCTGAACTGCTCTCATCTCCTGCCATCAGCGAAAAAGTCGTGGTGATACGTTCGGTCGATGGTCGCTTGCACGGTCTCGATACCCACAGCGGCAAAGAGCTATGGTCAGTCGAGCAGCAAGTTCCTCGCTTAAGCTTGCGGGGCACGGCCATCCCCGTGGTGGCCAAAGAAGTCGCCATCAGCGGATTCGACAACGGCAAGGTCATGGCGGTCTCGCTCATCACCGGGGATACCGTTTGGGACACCGCATTGGCTTCGCCGCACGGCCGTACGGAACTGGATCGGCTGGTCGATATCGATTCGGCCGTCCGCGTGGTCGGCGACAATGTATTCGCTGCCGGGTTCCAGGGGCGCACGGCGATGCTCGCGCTCGACTCGGGACAACTTTGGTGGTCGCACGACATGTCGAGCTATCGCGGGCTGGCGATCGATGATGAGAATCTCTACGTGACTCAATCGGACGGGATTGTGGTGGCGATGCGCCAGCGCGACGGCGCGGAGCTGTGGCGAAATGAAAAGCTCAAGCGCCGCGGCCTGAGCACGCCCATCGTGAGCAGCACCGCGATTGCCATCGCGGACTTTCAGGGCTATGTCCACTGGCTGGACAAGAAAACCGGTGAACTGGTGGCGCGGGAACGCGTAGCGAAGCAGCGGGTTTCCAACCCGCCGGCGGGCGCCAATAACACCATTGTGGTCTTGACCGACGGCGGTACCCTGGTTGCGTACCGTTCCGAGCTACGCGTGCGGACCCGGGCTGCGGCGCCCGTCGCGACACCTGCTCCCCCGGCGCCGCCCGTCGAGACGGACCCCACTAAGGCTCCCGCTGCCGTGCCGCCTGACGCCGAGCCGCCGGACGCCGTGCCGCCGCCAGCGACTTCGCCACCCTAAGATCCTAAAGGCAATGCTGCCGGTCGTCGCATTGATTGGTCGCCCCAACGTGGGCAAGTCGACCCTGTTCAATGCCATGACAGGCACCCGCGATGCCTTGGTGGCGGATTTGCCAGGCCTGACGCGCGACCGGCAATACGGATTCGCGCGCCGCACCGAGGTACCTTGCATCGTGGTGGACACAGGCGGTCTGGTCGAGAATGCCGATATGATCGAGAGCTTGATGATCGCGCAAACCGAACGCGCGATCAGTGAAGCGGACCGACTCAT
>JAQGOD010000495.1 GCA_028293775.1 Gammaproteobacteria bacterium | reverse complement strand
AGGTCGATCCTCCGGGCGCTCGGCCGGCCAGGTCGCCGCTGCGGCGATTTGAAACTCGGCGGCTTTTGCGCTGTCGTTTCTTGCGTGTAAAACGTCGCTTTCGGCAGAGCGATTCCCTGCAAAGTTGCTATCGTACGGATTCCTCTTCAGCCAGGAATCCCCGTCATGAGCGCAAGCGATGCCATGTTGAGCCGACTTCGGGCGCGCAAGCCCGCCACGCCCCTGGCGAAGGACTTCTATTCCAGCCAAGAGGACTTCCAAGTCGAGCTGGACATGATTTGGTATCGAGATTGGCTGTTCGTCGGGCACGACTGCGAAGTGTTGAATGCCGGGGACTACTTGACCGTTCAGATCGGAGAGTACCCAATCGTGGTGGTGCGCGGGCGGGACGCAAGCTTGCGTGCTTTTCACAACAGTTGCCGTCATCGCGGCTCGAGAATCTGTTCCGCGGTGCATGGCTCGGCGCCCCGTCTCGTGTGCCCCTATCATCAGTGGACTTATCAGCTCGATGGCCGGTTGATCGCGGCACGCGACATGGGCGCTGAATTTGACAAGTCGCAACACGGCTTGAAGCCGGTTCATTGCGCCAGCGTCGGCGGCTACATCTTTGTTTGCGTAGCCCAAGCAGCGCCTGATTTCGAAACGATCCGCAAGCACATAGAGCCTTACTTCTTGCCGCATGACATGCATCAGACCAAGGTGGCGTTTGAATCGACCATTATCGAGCGCGCGAACTGGAAGCTCGTTTGGGAAAACAATCGCGAGTGTTACCATTGCGCCGTCAATCACCCTGAGCTGAGCCGCACGTTTGACGAAGACCCCGCGATTACCGGCGTCGAGGGCGCCGCTGGAAATCCGAGAATCGCAGCGAAGTGGGCCCATTGGGAATCCATTGGATTGCCGAGCAAGTTCCACATATCACGCAGCGGTCAATACCGAACCGCGCGCATGCCCCTCATGGAGGGTACGGTCAGCTTCACCATGACCGGCAATGCCGCCGTGCGCCGGCCTTTGGCGGATACGGTTACCGAAGCGGATGTCGGCACGTGCATTCTGTTTAATTATCCGAGCATCTGGAATCACATCATGGGCGACCATGCCTCTTCGTTTCGCATGCTGCCCATCAGCCCTACGGAAACTCAATTGACCACAAAGTGGCTGGTCCATAAGGATGCGGTCGAGGGCGTGGACTACGACCTAAAGACCCTCACCGAAGTGTGGCTGGCGACCAACGAGGCGGATCGGCGCATCTGTCAGGAGAACCAAATCGGCGTGATGTCACCGGCCTATGATCCGGCACCGTATTCTCCCGTGCACGAGAATGGCGTAACGCAATTCGTCGATTGGTATGCCACGCATCTGGAGGCGCGGCTGACCGAAGCCAAATAGGGGCTGGCGCGGCAACGCAGCAACGCGATAGGTCGCTATATCGGCCGATCGCCGACGATGGTGGCTCGATTCATGACGCGGCGCGCCGGTCGATAGTCATCGGTCGCGTAATGCTGCGTCAGGCGGTTGTCCCAAAACGCCACGTCTCCGTCGCGCCATTTCCAGCGCACCACGAATTCCGGTTTCGAAGAATGCGCATACAGAAGCGGCAGCAGTGCGCGGCTTTCGGCTGCGGTGAGCTCGTTGATGTGCGTCGTAAATCCATCATTGACGAACAAGCCGCGCCGTCCCGACACGGGATGCGTGCGCACGACGGGGTGAGTCACGGGAGGATTGTTGCGCTTGGCGCTCTCCAAGCGTGCTTGCGCCTCGTGCGTCATGGCGAAGCGCTCGCTCGGAAATGACTGGGCAATGTTGTGCGTCGCCGTCAGCGGTTTCAGGAACGCCTGCATGGCCGGCGAAAGTGCTTCGTAGGCGGCGATATTGCTCGACCACAAGGTGTCGCCGCCCTGAGGCGGGAGCATGCGTGCCACCAGAACCCCACCCATGGGCGGCGTCGGCGAGAAAGTGACATCGGTGTGCCACATGGCGTTGTCTTGAAGGTCGACCAAGTCGGTATCGAGCACGATGATTTCCGGGGCATCCGCGTGCTTGGGGTAAATCGGGTGGATATGCAATTGGCCGAAGTGTGCGGCGAAATCGCGATGCTGAAGCGGAGTCAGTGCTTGGTCGCGAAAGAACAGCACATGATGTTCCGCCAACGCCGCATTGATCGCTTTGAAATCCGCATCGTCGAGCGGATCCGACAGCCGAATTCCCTGGGCCGCGGCGCCGATGCTGGAGGTCAGCCGGGTAAATGAGATCACGTGAATTCCCCTTGTGACATTGGGCCCAATTGCCCGCGGGCACGGTTCGCCGCGCCCAGCAAAGGAATTGCGACTAATGCAAGGCCGGCGGCCACCATGACATACCACGCCGGCGCATAAATCGACCCTGAGGATTGTTGCTTGAACCAGGTCAATATCATCGGCGCAAAGCCGCCAAACACGGTGAAGGCGCCGTTATAGACCAGAGAGGTGCCGGTTGATCTCACGCCGGCCGGGAAAATTTCCGACAGCGCGGCAGGCGCGACGCCCACGAAGCTGGCCACGAGAATACACAAAGTGGATTGAACCACCAGCAGCGTCGGCAGCGTCGGCGCTGCTTTGAGCCACATGAACAAGGGCAACACGCAAACCAATAGGGCCAGTGCGCTCGCAAATAAACTTATGCGCCGGCCGATTCGATCGGAGAGCGAGCCGAACCAAACGCAGCCAACTACGAAGGGTATGTTGCCGATCAACGAGGCACCGAATGCTTGCTTGGCGGTAAAATTGTACGTATCCGGCCGCTGCACATACGTGGGCAGAAAAATCATCAGCACGTAAACTGCCACCG
>JAQGOD010000110.1 GCA_028293775.1 Gammaproteobacteria bacterium | reverse complement strand
AGCAGGTTCTTCAAGGCGGTACTCGCGACATTCACCAAGCTCGTAACGCCGCCGCTCGTGGTGCCCCGCAACCCTGGGTCCTGGCCCGGGTATCGGTTCACCACTCCGCCGCTGAGCCTCCCCGCGGGCGATTTTGGGCTCGGGCACGGTACCGGTGCGCATGCTCCGGATGAATATTACTTAATCGACTCGAAAAATCCGAAGATTGCGGGGTTGGACGGCGCAGCCGCGTCGTTCGTCGAGTTCTTGTATGCGATAGCTTAAATGCCGCCATGAATCACCTGAAGCAGAAACCTGACTTGAGTTCGCTCTCCGAGGAAGATGTACGCACGTGCGCGCGCGTGTTGCGTGCGATCGAAGCTGATCGATCGCACCTCGCGCATCTTGCTCTCCCCCAGCGGCGCGAATTGCTGATGCTGGCCGGCTTGGTCGCCAAGCCCGAGCGGCACGATGTAACGCGAATGGCGAAGGCGTTTCGCCGGGCCAAGCGCGAAGTGACTAAGGAACATGACCGAAAGATTATTGAGCGCGCGGGCCTGCGCATCCAGCGGCGCTCGAAAGTATACGCGCCCCTCTGGCTCGAACGGCCCAAGCCCGAGGCGTCAGCCGACCCCAGAGAATTCCGTCAGGAGCGCAACTGCTACGTCTGCAAGAAGTCTTTCTCGAAGATGCATCGCTACTACGACTCGATGTGCGAGCCTTGCGGCGAGTTCAACTACGCCAAGCGCGAGCAGACCGCCGATCTCAGCGGCCACTACGCGCTCATCACCGGGGCCCGCGTCAAGATCGGCTTTCAGTCATCCTTGAAGCTGCTGCGCGCCGGCGCGTATGTCGTCGTGACCACGCGCTTTCCGGTCGATGCGGCCGATCGGTATTCGAGGGAGCGCGACTATGCGGCGTTCCGCGAGCGCCTGCAGATTCACGGCTTGGATTTACGCCATACACCGAGCGTCGAACTATTGACGCGGCACCTGGTGCAACGGCTGCCGCGGCTTGACTACATCTTAAACAACGCCTGTCAGACGGTGCGGCGGCCCGCGGGATTCTTCCAGCATCTGCTGGCCAAGGAAAACGAAACCATGGCCGCCCTACCCCAAGATTGGCGTGCTTCTCTCGCGAGTCATGAAGATTTGCGCCGAAGCCTTGAAGGATCCCGATCCGAAGGCAGCCGGGCGGTAGCGGCGGCGGTGTCGGCTGCCGTGGCAGGGCCGCGGCAGCATGGAGAGGGGCTTGTGCATAGCGCGGCGCTTTCTCAGCGTCGCTACCTCGATGAGGACTATGACTGCGGCGAGGCGTTGTTCCCCACCGACCGCTACGACGAGGATTTGCAGCAGGTCGACTTGCGCGAGGTCAATAGCTGGCGCTTGCGCATGCATGAGGTCGCCACGCCGGAACTGCTCGAGGTGCAGCTGGTGAATGCCATCGCGCCCTATGTCCTTAACGCTCGACTCAAGCCGCTCATGCTGCGCACGCCTGGGACTCACAAGCACATCGTCAATGTGAGCGCGGTCGAGGGCCAGTTCTATCGCAGCACGAAAACTGAAAAGCATCCTCACACCAATATGGCCAAGGCGGCGCTCAACATGATGACGAGAACCTGCGCCCCCGATTTCATCAAGGACGGCATACACATGAATGCCGTGGACACCGGATGGGTCACGGACGAGGATCCCGCCGTGCATGCGGCGCGCAAGGCGGAGCTAGGCTTCTCACCACCGCTCGACATCATTGACGGCGCGGCACGCATCGTCGATCCCATTTTCGCAGGCCGGCTCGGCGGTGAGCCAATATGGGGGCAGTTTTTGAAGGACTACAAGCCCGCGCCGTGGTAGTCATTCGATGACGTAATCCTCATCCGGCGCGTGCGCGCGGCCGCCGTGGCCTGATGTAAGCTTAGGGACCCGACGGCGGAGTGAAACGAATGGCTCGATCTAACTATATAGCCGTCATGATCGCCACGTCGCTGGCGATATCCAGCTGCATGGCGCCGCGCCGTTCCGAAAATACCGAGCCTAAGCCCGTCGCGCAGGCCTCGGCTCCGCTCGCTCATGAGCAGCCGGCGCAAGCGGCGCCAACGCCCCCAGCGCCAATGCCCCCCGCTCCAACGCCACCGGCTGCAACACCCGCTGCGGCGCCAGCGGCGCCTTTGCCGGCGCAGCCAAAGCCTTCATCGCCGACGGCTAGTGCACCCAATTCAGCTTCGCCCGGCGCCCCTGCCAACCGCCCGGCAGCAAAAACAACCACGCCTGGCGAGGCGCCAGCCAAGGGTGCGACGCCCGCCGCCGCCGCTGCGCCCACGGCACCGACGCTCGATTTGGGTTCGCTCGAGCAGAGACTCAAAGACACTCGGGCAATTGGCGTCTTTACGAAACTGTCGTTGAAAAATCAGGTAGATGACCTGCTGAGCGAACTGCGCGCATTTCACAGCGGATCAAGCAAGACACCGCAAACCGCGCTGCGGCAGAAATATGATACGTTGATCATCAAGGTATTGACGCTGCTTCAGAATGGCGATCCGCAGCTCGCCACGGCGGTCGCCTCATCACGAGAAGCGCTGTGGGGAATTCTGATGGATCCTAAGAAATTTTCACAAATTTAATATGAATTAAAGGAGTCACTGTGAGCGCGCGAATATTCAGTTGCATATTGATGGCCATGATCGCATCGAGCGTCACGCGCTGGGCCGCGGCGGCCGGCCCGTCCTCCAGCCAGGATTTGCAGGCCACCATCGTCCTCAATGGCCAGCCTTGCGATCAAGTTGTGAACGTGAAACGCAATGCCGACAGCGATTATGTTGCGACTTGCAAGGACGGCAATCGCTACCACGTATTTGTTAACGCCCAGGGACGAGTGGTGGTTCAGAAGGTATAAACGACCCGCCGGCGCAAGCGGCACTGATGTGAGGTACACACCCGGCCGGCGCTACACGGCCGCCAGCGCATACAAATGCATCACGTACGACAAGGTTGCATCGGCCATGCCCTGCACTTCGGGAATGCCTGATTCGATGACGTAGTACTCATCGGGCGCATGAGCGCGGCTGCCGTGGCCGGTGCCGAAATGGCCGGCGGGCAGGCTCACGAGAGCACCCGTGAAAATATAGCCGGGCCAATAGCCGGCGAGCCGGGGCGACAAGCTGACGAGCATGCCCTGCTGCTTGTAGACCGCAGTCGAGGCTTTGATGAGTGAGGAGTTCTCGTCTGTCTGGGTCGGATCGTATCCACCTGTGACCTTCACCTCGATGTCACCGTAGCCGCGCTTGGCCAAATGCGCTTTGAGTTTGGCTTCG
>JAQGOD010000092.1 GCA_028293775.1 Gammaproteobacteria bacterium | reverse complement strand
TGCGATGTGCACCGCGCGCGAAAAGCTCTCGAAATTCCACACATCCAACAGCTCGCACTGTGCCGCGATCATTTCGGCTTCATCGATGGTGACCTCCTTCACGGTATAGCAGGCGACCATTTTCCCGTCGCTGCGCACGAACCGCGCGAGCATCTCATCATCGTCGTACGTACGCGTGGAAACGCCCTTTCGTTCCATCAAGAGCGCTTCGAGGCTGCCGGCGTTGGGGATTGGCGCCAAAAAAAGCGCCATTTGTGCGGCGTCGTCTAATCTCGCGTTGGTGGCGATGATCTCGTGATCCTGATCCATGCGGCGGGCTCCATTGGTGGGTCGCAATTTATCTCCCCTTCGCTATTCTAATGCCAGTTATCCAGCCCGCTAGGCCGGACGACGAGACCGCCTATCCCGATATCGATTTGAAGGTGCCGGCCGGCAAGAACGCTGTGACAGCGGTGGGGTATCACCAAAGCGGGGGCACAGGTTCTACGTTGATGCTTGGAGCAGGACCTGGCCGGCCATCGCCGCGCAGATTGGTCAGAGCGAGGTGATTACGAAACGCCTCAGCCTGAGGGTCGATCCATACGGTGATGGTTCCTGCCGGCCCGTCTGCGCCCGCATGGCCATCCCAGCCCGCACTACCGGATGAGCCGCTTAGGCCGCTCGGAAATCCATCCCCGCCCGACCCGCCTCTTCCAGCCCTGCCGCCTCTGCCGCCTTGCCCCCCGCGTCCGCCGTTGGCCTGCACCTTGAGTGAACCGCCGTTGGGATCCACCAGGTACAAGGACTCACGACCCGCACCGGCCACTTTTATTTGCAACAGGGGCTCTTTATCGGAGGTCAGCCTCATCCAAACGGACACCGCCAATCCCGGTGATGCGTCACCCCCGTTGGAGCCATCGGTGCCGTTGCCGCCGTTGGTACCATCACCCCCCGGGCCTGGCGTCCCCGGAATGCCCGTCGCTGGGTCGATCGCGCCCGGGGAGCCGCTGCTGCCCGACATCCCGTCTGTTCCGTCAAAACCATCGCTGCCCGGTGCCCCGTCCGAACCCGAGAAGTTCGCCTGATACATGACGTCATAGCGCACCGGAACTTGTAGCTCAGTGGTCACGTCCGGATGGCCGACCGGCGTAATGCGAAGCTGGGGCACCTTTCCTTCGCTCACACGCGGGTCAGCCGGCATCATCACGGCGCCCTTTTTGTTCACTTGCACGATATTTGGGTCGTACGTGAAGCTGTCCAACAGCACCTTGCCGTGCCCTGCGCCGGCGGTAACGAATTGGTGTCCGTCCTTGTCGGTCGCAACGATGACCAGCTTCGCGGATTGTCCCGGAGCCAATGCTTGAACGCCGGCACCATTCTTCGCGGATAGCGAAGCCGACAGCGCCGTGACCGGCACTTTGTCCAGCCGCACACGAAGCCCCAAACCCACGGCAATCGCGGTACATCCGGTCAGCGCCGCGAGAATGAGCGGCAACAATATTCGCGAGCACGCATGCCGCCACGTTTTCAAAGGATCGCGCACCGCTCTTCATCCTTAAATGAACGTCACAGCATCGTAGTGCACGGGGCTGCGCAGCGCTGTGAATAAATCTCAAGATTCCACAAGAAGCGCGCAGCGATGCGCGGCTTTGACTCAAAGGCTCGCGGCAACGGCCTCACTGCGCTCGAGATCGCGCGCGCCGCCGTCCTGCTGGCGAATCTTTTCATAGCGGCGGCCTAGGAATAAAGCGGCCGCGCCCCAGACCACCGACGCCGCGACACCCACCGCGATCGCGCCGTTCATGCCATAGCCCATCGACCTTAAGCCCGCTTGTACCCAGGCGGAGCTCACATCGCCGAACCGATAGACGATGGTATCGACGACATTCTTCGCCTTGTAGCGGCTGCTTTGCTCCACCACGGTGAAGCAAATTTCGCGACTCGGCCGCGCGATCGCATACTGTGCGACGCGACGAACCACCTGGAGGACCTGGATCATGAATAGCGTCGGCGAGAGCGCCGTGGCGAGAAACGCTATCACCATGAGCAGCGGGTTGAGGATCAGCCCCGCGGTAACACCAAATCGTTGCACGATGCGGCCAAGCCCGAGCAGCAAAATGCAGGCAGTGCAGATGTTCACAACCAGGTCGATGTCCGCGATGGCTTGCGTTCGGCTCGCGATCCCCGTGTAGGTTCGCGCGATCAGGTCGGTTTGGCAGAAATACGCCACCGTATTGACCCAGGTCATGAGCAGTATGAACCCGGCTTGATTGAGCACGTAGCGCGACTTGAGCAGCTGGCCGAACCCTTCGAAGGCATTGCCTTTCAAGGCGTGATCAAGCGTCGACTGCTGGGCATCGCCGCTCGCGCGCAATCGTACTTTCTCCCGCATCAGCAGGTGAACGGTGACGATGACCAGCGCGAATCCCGCCGCGGCCAGCAATAGCATGCCGCTCAACCCCAATGTTCCCACCAGCAGCCGAGTGAGCAGCGGGCCGGCGATTGCACCCAAGGCGCCGCCGGCCGCGATGAGCGCAAATAAACGGGTCGCCTGCTCGGGAGAAAACACGTCCACCATTAGGCTCCAGAACACCGAGATCATGAACAGATTGGTGATGCTGAACCACACGTAGTACGCCGAGCCCAGCAAGCGGTTCTCCGGCGCGAGGCTGAACAGCAGCCCGAACAGCACCACGTTGCACAGCCAGAACCAAAAAACGCCCGGCAACAATCGAGTGAGCTTGACTCGGGTGGCCAGCGCCGTGTAGATGCCTGAGGCGATGAAAGTGCCGATGAACGTGGCGGTGAAGAGCTGCTGCAGCTGGCCCACGCCGACGACGGTGGCTACCGTGTCGCGCACCGGCCGCAGGATGTAATAGCTTCCCATCAGCATGAAATTGCATAGGAAGGCGAGCGCCACCGCCTTGCGCTGATATGACGCCACGCCTAATCGACCGTAACAATGACTTTGCCGCGCGCGTGTCCCTGTTCCAGGTACCGGATCGCCTCGGGGACCTCGCTCAATGCATAGCGCCGGTCGATCACCGGGGTCACTTTTCCCGCCTGCATCCAGTCGCGCAGGGTATCGAGATCTTTGGGATTCAGTTCTGCCAGTAGAAAAACGAATTTCTGACTGACGAAGGGCGAATACAGCTTCGCGTCGACGAGAACCCACATAGGTCCCAGCCACCGGCCCTTATCTTGGGATCCGAGGATGACCAACGCACCGTTGGGCTTCAACACGCGCCGATAATCGGACAGCGAGTGC
>JAQGOD010000391.1 GCA_028293775.1 Gammaproteobacteria bacterium | reverse complement strand
TACTGGCGCGCTTGGCCTTTTCGCGCGACAGCCGGGTTTCTCCCGAGCCATCCTCCACGCTGTCCAACGCGACTTCGACGGTTTCCCCGACGGTGACCTCGATCTCGCCTTTTTCATTCTTGAATTGATCGGATGGAATGACCGCTTCGGATTTCAATCCGACATTGACGATCACGTAATCCTGGCCGACTTCGACGATCAGTCCATTGAGGATGGTTCCAGGACGAATGCGCTGGCTCGCAATGCTCTGTTCGAACAGTTCCGCAAAACTTTCTGTCATGTGTTCTCTATACTAAATCCCTGACACTGATCCTGTGTGCCCTAGGGGTTACCGTAAAAAACGGCGATCAATCCTTGATAGCCGCAACCTAATTCTTCAAACGTTCGCGAGCAATTTCCAACACGCGCCCGATCACGTCATCGACTGACATACCCGTCGTATCCAACGTGGTGGCGTCGGCGCTTGGAACAAGGGGCGAAACCGCACGCGCCATATCGCGCTGATCACGCTCCGCTATGTCCAGCGAAAGGGCGGCAAGGTTAGCAGCAACCCCCTTTTCTTTCAACTGCTTATGCCGCCTTAAGGCCCGTTCTGAGGGGCTGGCGGTGAGAAAGATCTTGACCCTTGCGTCGGGAAATACCACGGTGCCCATATCCCGGCCGTCGGCCACCAAACCCGGCGGCACTGCAAAGCGCCGTTGGCGCTCCAAAAGCGCAGAGCGGACCGCCGGCAGTGCTGCGACCTTGGAGGCATCATTGCCCGCCTCCTCGGTCCGTATGGCACGGGTGGCATCCTGCCCGTCCAAGTAAATCACTTCCTCGCCGGACGCATTCGAGCCGAAGCGTATGTCAATTTGGCCCGCCAGTCGTGCCAATGCCGGCCCATCGTCCAGACCAATGGACGCCCGCCGCGCGCCCAAGGCGACCAAGCGATACAGCGCACCACTATCGAGCAGGGACCATCCCAACGCCTTGGCGACCCCACGGCTCACCGTGCCCTTGCCGGATCCTGAAGGGCCATCGATGGTAATGACGGGAACCGCTTGCATGGCTGCCTACAGGACAATCTCACGGATCACCAGCCCAACCGACTGAGCCAGCGCCACAAAGCCGGGAAAGGACGTCGCCACGTTGGCTACGTCCTTAATGGTAATGGGCCCGGCTGCCCGCAGGCTCGCGATGGCGAATGACATCGCAATGCGGTGATCGCCGAAACTATCGATCCGCCCCGCCGTAAACGCCTTGCCCTCGCCCCGGCCCTCGATATGCATGCCATCGGGCAAGGGCTCGTGCGCGACACCCAGGGTCGCGAAACCCGAACTCATGGCGGCAATTCGATCGCTTTCCTTGACCCGTAGCTCTTCGGCACCGGTTACCCAAGTCTCCCCCCGTGCGCAAGCAGCGGCGATGAAGAGCACCGGAAGCTCATCGATGGCGAGGGAAACCAAGTCCTTGTTGATGCGCACGCCCTGCAGCGAAGAGGGCCGGACCAGGAGATCGGCCAGCGGCTCCGCGCCGCTTTCGCGTGGGTTCAAAATCTCGATCTGCCCGGCCATGCTGCGCAAAATATCCAACAACCCGGTTCGCGTCGGGTTCAATCCCACGTTTTGGATGAGCAGGCCCTCCGGCGGACCCGCCAAGAGTGCAGCGATTATAAAAAAGGCGGCGGACGAGAAATCACCGGGCACGGTGAGTGTTTGAGCCGCCAGACGCTCCGGTGGGTAGATCGTCGTTCGAAGACCCTCCGACAGCACACGCACGCCGCAGCTCTTGAGCATGCGCTCGCTGTGATCGCGGCTCACGCCAGGAGCGGTCACGGTCGTCGCTCCCTCACCGTAGAGCGCGGCCAACAGAATCGCCGACTTCACTTGCGCGCTTGCGATCGGCATGTGGTAGCCGATTCCGTGCAAGCGCCGTGCGCCGCCGATATCGACGGGGGGCGTACCGTGATGGGTGCGCACGTCGGCGCCCATCTCGCGCAACGGCTTTGCAACACGCTCCATGGGCCGCTTCATGAGCGACGCATCGCCAATCAGTTGCGAGTCGAATTTCTGCGCCGCCAATAAGCCCGTGAACAAGCGCATGGCGGTGCCGGCATTGCCCATATCGAGCGGGTGGCCTGCGTCGCGCAGACCGTGCAGACCGACGCCGTGAATCAGCACATGGGTGGGGCTCGGCTGCTCGATGCGTACGCCGAGTGCGCGCATGGCAGCCAAGCTCGCCAAGCAGTCCTCGCTCGCGAGAAAACCGCCGATCTCGCTCATGCCCTCGGCGAGTCCGGATAACATCAGGGCTCGATGTGAAATCGATTTATCGCCGGGCACCACCATGCTGCCGGAGATGCGCACCGCCGGATGCGCTTCAAACCCCTGCATCAGAGCACGGCCCGCGGGTAGGAGCCCAACACCTTGAACAACGAGGCGCGCGACTCCAGCGCCGCCAAAGCCTCTGCAACAGGGGGATCGCTGACATGGCCTTCGATATCAATGAAGAACACATAGTCCCATTTGCGGCGGCGCGACGGGCGCGATTCGATACGGGTCATATTGACGCGGTGTTGCGCCAGCGGCTCGAGTAATTGGAACAGCGCGCCGGCATCATCCGTGTCGCTGGTCGATACCAGCAACGTGGTGCGGTCCGCGCCGCTCGCACTGAAGAGCTTCCTGCCCACCACTAAAAAGCGCGTGGTGTTATCCGGGCGGTCTTCGATCTCGTTGGCGAGCACATTCAGCGAATATATCTCCGCCGCGGCACGACCGGCAATCGCCGCGGTGCCATGCTCATCGCGAGCACGGCGCGCGCCTTCGGCATTACTGGAGACACCGACGCGTTCCACCTCGGGAAGCTGATCGTCCAGCCACGCCCGGCACTGGGCCAAGGCTTGCGGGTGCGCGCAAATGCGTTTAACGGCCTCGAAGCTGGTCATCTTGCCCATCAGATAGTGACTGACGCGCAATTCCACTTCGCCGCAGATTTTGAGTCCCGAGCTTAGAAACATGTCGAGCGTGTGATTCACCGTTCCCTCGGTGGAGTTTTCGATGGGCACGACACCGAAGTCGGCCACACCGCCTTCGACTTCGTGAAATATCTCATCGATCGCCGCCAGCGGCAGCGCCCGCACCGAGGAGCCGAAGTGCTTCAGTACGGCGGCTTGCGTAAAGGTGCCTTCCGGACCCAAGAAGGCCACCTTGAGAGGTTCCTGCTGCGCCAGGCACGCCGACATGATTTCGCGAAACAGGCGCGCAATTTCTTCGTCGCGCAACGGACCTTGATTGCGCTTGAGGGCCATTCGCAGCACTTCCGCCTCGCGTTCGGGCCGATAGTAATCGACGGCCTTGCCCGTAGCGGATTTCGATATGCCTACCAATTGTGCAAATCGGGCACGCTCGTTGAGCAAGGCATGAATACGCGCATCGATCGCGTCGATGTTCTCGCGAATGCTTCCAAGACCTGCCCCGGCCGGCGACGCGGTCGGAATGAGCTCCTGCGGCGGTGCCTTCATAGCCTTGGGATTGGGCTTCGCTCTAACCTTGTTCTTTTTGCCCTTCAAGCGTGCCGATCCTCGAAATCCCGCATGAATGCCGTCAATTTCTCCACCCCTTCGATCGGCATGGCGTTGTAGATGCTGGCACGCATCCCCCCCACCGTGCGGTGGCCCTTTAAGCCCTGCAGGCCGGCCTCGGCAGCGGCGGCCAGAAACACCGGATCCAAGTCCGAATTGTTTAAGGTGAAGGTGACATTCATCAAGGAACGGGAATCGATCGCCACCCTGTTCTTGTACAGGCGCGAGGCATCTATGGCCGCGTACAGCATGGACGCCTTGGCGCGGTTGCGTTCGCCCATCGCCTGCAAGCCGCCGAGCTGCTTAAGCCATTTCAAGACGAGTCCGGCCATGTACCAGGAAAACGTCGTCGGAGTATTCAGCATGGATTGCTCCTCGGCGATTGCCTGATAATTAAGCACGTGCGGCGTCTCGGCGCGCGCCCGCCTCAGCAGATCTTCGCGCACAATGACCACGGTCAATCCGGAAGGACCGATGTTTTTCTGGGCGCTCGCGTAAATCAGTCCGAAATTCGCGACCTCAATCGGCCTAGATAAAATACTGGATGACATGTCGGCGACGAGCGGCACTCCGCCGGTAGTGGGAACATATCCGAACTCAACGCCACTGATGGTCTCATTGGGCGTGTAGTGTACGTACGCGGCGTTGTCGCTGAAGCGCAGCTCGCTCTGCAGCGGCACACGGCTGTAGTTTCCGCCTGGATCGCCGGCGAGGCGCACGCGGCAGTATCGGGCCGCCTCCACCATCGCCCTTTGCGACCAGTGCCCCGTGTTGATGTAATCGACCACACCGTCAGGCGGGGATAGATTCATGGGTACCAAGGAGAATTGCGCTGCGGCGCCCCCTTGCATGAACAGCACTTTGTAATTCGAGGGAATCGCCATGAGCGAGCGCAAATCCGCCTCCGCTTGCGCCGCGACTTCGAGGAAGGCTTTGTCGCGGTGGCTTATTTCCATCACCGACATGCCGCTGCCCTGCCAGTCCAGCAACTCGTCGCGCGCTTTCTCGAGAACCTCCAGCGGCAACACGGCAGGTCCCGGCGAGAAGTTGAAAACGCGCACCGGAGAGTCCTTAAGTCTCGATGGTGGGGTCAGCGGGGTCAGCGGGGTCGGCAGGGTCGGTGGACTCAGCCGCCTCGGGGTCCCCTTCCTCGCCTTCGCCGGCCAGGCCCTCGATTCGCTCGAGGCCGGAGAGTTGATCGCCCTCCTCCAGCCGTATCAGCCGCACCCCTTGGGTGTTGCGCCCTACCACGGAGATATCCTTCACCGGCGTGCGCACCAGCACGCCGCTCTGGCTCATGAGCATGATTTCATCGTCCAAGCTGACCAGCAGGGCGCCGACCATGATTCCGTTGCGGTCGGTGATTTGCAATGCGATTACGCCCTGGCCGCCGCGGCCGTGTTTCGGAAATTCCTCCAGGGGCGTCAACTTGCCGAAGCCATTCTGGGACGCGGTGAGAATGAAACCGTCTTGAGCGACGATCAAGGCATTGACTCGCTGGTCCTCGCTCAGTTTGACGCCGCGCACACCGGCGGCCTCGCGGCCCATCGGGCGAACCTCTTCCTCCGCAAAGCGAATCGCCTTGCCTGCCGTCGTGAACAGCAGTATGTCCTTGCTGCCGTCGGTAATCGCCACACCCACCAGCTTGTCGCCCGTATCGAGCGCCACAGCGATAATGCCGCTGGCGCGCGGCCGGGAGAACAATGCCAGGGAAGTCTTCTTCACCGTGCCAAGGCTGGTGGCCATGAAGACAAATTTTCCCTCTTCGAATTCCTTGATCGACAACATGGCGCTGATGCGTTCGCCTTCCTGCAGCGGCAATAAATTGACGATCGGTTTGCCGCGCGATCCGCGGCTGGCTTGCGGCAGTTGATACACCTTGAGCCAATACAGTTTGCCGCGATCCGAAAAGCACAGCAGCGTGTCGTGGGTATTGGCCACGAATAACTTGTCGACGAAATCCTCGTCCTTGACGCTGGTGGCGGCCTTGCCCCGGCCGCCACGGCGCTGCGCTTGATAGTCCGACACCGGTTGCGCCTTCGCATAGCCGCCGTGCGACAGCGTGACCACGACATCCTCGGGAGAAATCAGGTCCTCCGTGGTGAGATCCTCGTGATTGACGAGGATTTCAGTGCGGCGCTTATCGCCGAAAGTGTCGCGAATGAACTCCAATTCCTTGCGGATGACGTCGAGCAGCCGCTCGGGGCGCGCCAGAATGTCGGACAGATCGCGAATTTGTTCCAGCAGCTCCTGAAATTCGGCCAGGATCTTGTCTTGTTCGAGTCCCGTAAGGCGATTGAGGCGCATCTCCAGGATGGCTTGCGCTTGCGTTTCGGTGAGGCGATAACCACCCTCGACAATGCCTAACACAGCGATCTCGCCATCCGGCCGCGTACTAATGGCACCGGCGCGGGCCAGCATCTGCGGCACGGCGCCGGAAGCCCAGGCCCGCGACATCAAAGCAACCTTGGCCTCAGCGGGAGAGGGCGACGCCTTGATGGCCGCGATGATCTCATCGATATTCGCGAGCGCGATCGCCAGGCCTTCCAAGATATGCCCGCGTTCGCGCGCCTTGCGCAGCTCGTACACCGTGCGGCGCGTGACCACTTCCCGGCGATGGCGCAGGAAGGCATCGAGCATTTCCTTGAGACTGAGGAGCCGCGGCTGGCCATCGACCAGAGCCACCA
>JAQGOD010000306.1 GCA_028293775.1 Gammaproteobacteria bacterium | reverse complement strand
CGGTGCTGTGGAACGAGGGCCATCGATCCTTGGCGCGTCTTTATTACACACTGGAAAGCATGGGCAAGCTGAACGACGTGCATGGCGAGATTTTCAAGGAGATTCAGGTCAACGGCGATCCGTTGGTCGGTCCTGATCCCAGCAACGCTGCGGCAGCGGAGCGGGTTCAGCTCGCGTTCATCAAAAAGCTGGGCATTTCGGAGTCCGACTTCGAGAAGGAGTACCACGGCTTCAATGTCGAGACGGCCCTGCAGAGAGCGGATCAGCTGGTGCAACGGTATCGGATTACGTCCGTGCCCATGTTCGTCGTGAACGGCAAATACGTTACCGACGTGACCATGGCCGGCGGTCCGGATAAGTTGATTTCCTTGATCAGCGATCTGAGCGCACAAGAGCACAAACACTAACCCATGCTCACTCACACCGGGGGCTGTCATTGCGGCCGCGTCCGTTTCGAAGTCGTCGCGCCGGCGGACCTCGAGGTTGTTGAGTGCGATTGTTCCATCTGCTCAAGGTTCGGCTTCTTGCATTTAATCGTCCCCGCGGAGCGCTTCAAGCTGCTCCGCGGCGGCGATGCGCTCACGACCTACACATTCAATACGGGAGTCGCGAAACATTTCTTTTGCGCAACCTGCGGCGTCAAGTCGTTTTACGTTCCCCGCTCACATCCGAACGGCTTCAGTGTCAACGCGCGCTGCCTGGATAGCGGCACCGTGCAGTCGATGACGGTAGGCGCATTCAACGGCAAGGATTGGGAGCAGGGCCGAGCCGCGTACCGCGAGCCTACTTAAAAACGTTTTACACAATAGTCTGCGGATTGAGACAGCTCCCAAAAGTCTCGGCGCGTTATGTTGAGATGCGCTGAATCGGTCCGGCATCAGGCGCGGATATGTGACGCGCGTCGCTCATGCTTGTTCTAGCGTTGGAGGATGCTGGCAAAGCATTTTCGGCCGTCAGGGTCATTCAACATGTCAGCATTTGGACCGGTCAAGGGAAAGATCGAGGCTCATCGAGCGGCGCGTTGCAACAACATCCGCAGCAGCCCCCTGTTGACCTTGATGATCTGCGGCGTCGTTCGCGCGGGCCAGGCCATCGCGGGGGACCAGACACCGATCAGCGATCACGAATTTGAGCTTGGACTCGGGCTCAGGTATGAGGCGGACAGGTCTCTGCATGCCGGAGCGGCCCCGGCGTCCTTGTTTTCTGCGCCGTTCGTTTCGCTAAATTCCTCGAGCGAGCCCCAAGAGTTTTCGGCCACCGAGTTTCGACCGAGAAAGCAAGGCGTGCGGGACCCGGAGTCCAGCGCCGGCCGGAATTTCCTCCTTGACGCACCCATAACCAAGAGCAATTCGGTTTGGCAGCACATGTCTGATTTCCGATCTCAAGGCCGCGTGCGCTTATTGACCTTGTTCCAAACTCGAGGCAGTTCGCTGTCCTTGCAGGCCGGCAAGCACGGCGCGCCGTCGCTGCAGTGGAGCACACCGTGGGTACGCCGCGAAGGCGCTTCGCGAGGTTTGTTTGACCATCTTCTCCCTGTGCCGCAGCACACCGGTGGCGGCAATGCCGCCATCAACGCGCGAGGCAACATGCCGCACCCGACGAGGTCACCGACGCTGTCCAGACCTTTGGATCTGGCGCCCGCAAGCAACACGAAATAATGGTTTAGACTGCCGCAGTGCGTGGCGCGCACGGATCTGTACGGATCAGGTTTCAGCGGCCCGCGCCCTCGGCATAGCGGCGGAAGAAACTGTCCTGTTTCCATTTCGGACGATTCGGGTCGTTGGCAACCTCGATGATCAGTGCCCGAATGAATTCCTCGTAGCCGGCGGCCGTCGCCAGATCGACCGGCTGATCGGCATCGTCAGAGGGTGCATGGTAGCGCTCGGTGCGCCAGGCCTTGATTGCCGCCGCTTCGTCTGATCCCGGCACCGCACCGACATCAATCATCAGAGACGGGATCCCATGGCGTACAAAATTGTATTGATCGCTGCGAATGAAGACATTGAGCAATGGCAGCGGATCGGGCTGCACCTGCAGGTTCAAATGACTCCCAACTTCCGCTGCGCGGTCTCCCAAGTCCGACTCCGCGAGTCCGTAGACCGTGAGGACCTTAAGAGGCACGATGGGCAAAAACATGTCGGTATTGATGTCCGCAATCATCGATTTCGCCGTGACAGTGGGATGCTCGGCGAAATATTTCGAACCCAATAAGCCCTTCTCCTCGCCGGTGACCCAGACCAGAAGCAAGGAGCGCTTGAGGGTCGTGTGCGTTTCTTTAAGCGAGCGGGCGATATCCAGCAACAAGGAGCTTCCCGATCCATTGTCCATGGCGCCGTTGTAGATGCGATCGCCATTGATGGGCTCGCCGATGCCGACGTGATCGATGTGCGCGGACAGCACCACGTATTCATCCTTGAGCTTCGGGTCCGTGCCGGGAATGCGAGCGACGATATTGGTCGAATCCAGATTCTGCGAATGGGTAACCGTCGTGGCGCTGACGGTCATCTTCAAAGGAAAATGCGGCAGCGGCTTACGATCCTTAGCCAAATCGGCAAGCTCCGCGAATTTGTGTCCGGTCCCCTGGACGAGCAGGTCCGCATAGACTGGGTTGAAAGTCACGGCCAGTTTGGCCCCGGCGGTCTCGTCGAATTCCGGGCCAACCAGATCCATGCTCGGATGGTTGCGGTTCAACGCCATCCGTGACCAGGGCAGGTCCATGGACGCAGGGTTTGGAATTTGAATGACGCCGATGGCACCGGCGGCCTTCAGCGCCTTCCACCGTTCGGCGCGCGATTGATAGTGCGCGCTCAATGCAGACGGGATGTCGGCCGGCGAACCGGTGAGGATCACGGCGACTTTGTTGGTGAGATCGAGACCGGCAAAATCGTTGTACTTGTTTTCCGGAATGTTGAGGCCGTAGCCCACGAATACCAGGGGCGCGTCGACCTTCGGCGCGGACGGATATCGCGTGCTGAAAAACGCCTGCTCGCCCAGGTTGAGCTGTAGCGCTTGCCCATCAAACACCAGCGAGAGTTTGGAGCCGGGCTCATCGATCTCAAGCGTTCGCAATTTGACGCTTTGGAAAAAGCCGTCTGAACCCGCCGGCTGCACTCCCAGTTCTTTGAGTTTGCCGACGATGTATTCTTGGGCTTGCCGCTCGCCTTTACTGCCCGTGTCCCGGCCTTCGTATTTATCGTCGGAAATCACCTTGACCGTATCCCACCACGTCTTGCCGTCGAAGTGCTCTGCGCCATGCGCTGAGAACGCGACCAGAAGTAAGGGCAATACCAGTGATTTTCGCGACATGAGCAGGTCCTAGGGTTCTTCTTTTGATGGGCGATAGATTATACCGCGCTGTGCGCAGACGAAAGCATGCGATAATTATGTCGTCTCGAATGAGAGGTTGTAATAGTGCCGGGTTACTCCGGAACACCGCTGGTTAAGAAGCTTGGCGTGTCGGAGGGTTCCAAACTTTTCGTGATCAACGCGCCGACGGGATATCGCGCCCTGCTCTCGCCGCTCCCCGCCGCCGTGACCTTCGCGCGCGATGCGGATACTTCGACGGACCTGGTTCATCTATTTGCGACCCAGCGCGGCGCGCTCGAGCCTCTTCTCACGGTGCTGCGCAAAAAGCTGTCCCCTGATGCGGCAATTTGGGTATCTTGGCCCAAGAAATCCTCGAAGGTCGCCACGGACATCACCGAGGACACCATCCGCGAAGTCGCGTTGCCGCTCGGTTTCGTAGACATCAAGGTTTGCGCCGTTACCGACATTTGGTCCGGACTCAAGCTTGTCGTCCGTAAGGAATTGCGCGGGAAAGCGCGGTGAGCTCATTTTTTTGATTTGAGTGCGCCCGGCGGGATTCGAACCCACGACCCTCGGCTTCGGAGGCCGATACTCTATCCAGCTGAGCTACAGGCGCATTGCAGGGGTGGCGATACTACTCGCGGTTGGCGAGTTCCGTCCAGCCTGGCGCGGTCCATGGCGGGTCCTGATGCCCAGGCCAGCAGCCCTAGCTGGCTGCCTTGGCCGCCGCCTGCAATTTAAGCACAGTGGCCCAGTTGCGGGTGGTGACCGCACCGGCCGCGATCCTGGAAAATGCCCGGATGAGCTTGCCGTCGAGTAACCCCTCGAAACACCATAAATAGGCTGCACGGG
>JAQGOD010000254.1 GCA_028293775.1 Gammaproteobacteria bacterium | reverse complement strand
GGTGCGCCGGGCGCGAACACTGCCGAACTTGCGCGTCGGATTGCACATAGTGCTTGCGGATGGTCAAGCAACCCTCGACGGGCACTTGATTCCAACAATCGCGGACCTCTCCGGCCGCATGCACGGCGACATGTTCCGCAGAGGTGTCCGCTTCTTTTTTCACCCTGCGGCACGCCGCCAGCTCGAAGCCGAGATCCGTGCGCAATTCGCCGCTTTTGCACGTACCGGATTGGTTCTCGATCACGTGAACGTTCACAAGCACTTGCATCTTCATCCCACAGTTTTGAGCATTTTATTACACGTAGGCAGGGACTACGGCATGCCGCCGATGCGCGTACCGGACGAGCGGGTGTGGTTTGCGGCGCGAAGCGCAGGCGCCTTACAAGGTTTGACGCAGGCGATGCTGAAACCGTGGATTTCGTTAATGAAATTTAGGTTGCGTCGAGCGAGGGTTTTTCACAACGATCGGCTGTTTGGAATCTCCGCGACGGGCGCGATGGATGAAGCGGGCTTGCTCGCCATATTGGCTCAGCTGCCGCTGGGGGTCAGTGAAATCTACTTGCACCCCGCCACACGGTCAGGATCCCTCATCGCCTCCTCGATGAGCGAATATCGGCACGCGCAGGAGCTTGATGCATTGTTGAGCACCCGAGTGCGCGCCGCGTTCGAGGCGGTCGCGATGCGAGGCGGCTATACGGACGCACGGGGCGCCCTGGATGTCGCTCCCGTCCGACAGCCGCCGTAGGAAAAATCCGATGCCTGTGCATACGAACTCATCGGACAATGCTTGTATGCGCGCTCTCTGCGGTTCGAGGTTGGTTTTGCTAGCGGCGCTTATGCTTGTCGCCTGCGGCGGGGGAAACGGCCCGCACGGATCGGCCGCACCTCCCTCTCCCAGCAGGGGCGAGCTGTTGCAAAGTCCGCCTGAGCTTCTGTCCACGGTAACCGCGCCGGCACTGCTCGCCGAACTCAATCTCGCTACGAATTCGCTGCTATTTTCCCAGAGTGGCGCGCCGATTTGCGACGTCCTCTTTTATAAGGTTCGCTATGCGACCGTTGGAGGAAAGAACGAGCCCACCACGGCCTCGGCAGTGCTGATGGTGCCCTCCGGCTTTGGAGCAAATTGCACGGGTGCGCTTCCGATCGTTTTATATGCCCATGGCACCACCACGGATCGTGCCTTCAACATGGACAACTTGCAAAATACAGAGACGATTTCGGTGGCTGCGCTGTTTGCATCTCATGGCTACACCGTTGTGGCGCCCAACTATGCCGGCTATGACACCTCCACTCTTCCCTACCATCCCTACTTGATCGCCGATCAGCAATCGAAAGACATGATCGATGCCTTGACCGCGGCGCGGGCCGCCTTGCCGCTGGCCTCGGCGACGTTAGTCAAAGACAACGGCAAACTTTTTATTACCGGTTATTCGCAAGGAGGTTATGTGGCGATGGCCACACATCGCGCAATGCAGGCGGCTGGAATGAAGGTCACGGCCTCGGCGCCGATGTCGGGCCCGTATGCGCTCGCCGCTTTTGTCGATGCCGTGTTCTACGGCGAAGTCAACGGCGGAGCAACGGTGTCCACCGTCTTGATGCTATCCGCCTATCAAACAGCCTATGGCAACATCTATGCCGCTCCCACGGAGGTGTTCGAACCCCAATATGCGAGCGGCATTCAATCTCTGCTACCGACCACCACGCCACGAAGCCAGCTCTATGCTGAAGGTAAGCTTCCCGAATCCGCACTTTTCAGCGTCACCCCTCCCGCTCCGCAATTCGCCGACATCACTCCGCCCACGGCGCCGGCGAACCTGGCCGCGGTGTTTGCTCTCGGATTCGGCGCTGGTAATTTGCTTCAAAACAGCTATCGGCTGAGTTACCTTGAAGATGCTCAAGCCCATCCCGACGGCGGCTTCCCGACGATTACCACAGGAATTCCCGCTCCGGATGCGCAACTGGGCTGGCGGCAGGATCTGCAGAAGAACGATTTGCGCAATTGGGTCCCGAACGTTCCGGTCTTTTTATGCGGCGGCGATAACGATCCCATCGTCTTCTGGTTTAACACGCAGTTGATGCAACACTATTGGGCCTCGCAAGGCGCCTCACCGGCGCCGATCAGCGTGCTCGATGTCGACGCCGCCGCTTCGACAAACGATCCTTATGCAAGCATCAAACACGACTTTGCGATTGCCAAAGACGTTGTCGCGGCCGACGCGATTGCGCAAGGAGCTACCGATGGCGGCGCATTGGCCGTAGCGACCGCCTACCACGCGCTGTTGGTCTCGCCATTCTGTTTTGCCGCAACCAGGTCATTTTTCACGGCTCAGTGAGGTGCGACGCTCCCAAGATCTCCCCAAAGCGATTAAATCGCAACCGGTGCGTGCGGCGCTTCGGTAAGATCACGCATCGCAATTTGGGAGCCTGCTTAAGTGATCCGAAAAATTATCAGTGTTTTGCTGCCGAGTGTTGTCCTGGCTTATCCGGCCTTGAGCGCGCCATCTGCCGATCAGACTGGCCCGGCGCCCTCCGAGAGTGCTTACGGCGCTCTGCAATGGCGAGGTATCGGGCCTTTCCGCGGCGGACGAGCCGTCGCCGTGGCGGGGGTGCCCGGTTCCCCCAATGTCTTTTACTTTGGGGCCGCCGCAGGCGGCGTTTGGAAAACCATCGATGCCGGCACGACATGGAAACCCATTTTCGATGGCGTGAAAGCGTCTTCAATCGGCGCCATCGCAGTCGCCCGCAGCAATCCGTCCGTCATCTATGTGGGCACGGGCGAGGGAAATCTGCGCGGTAATGTGACTTGGGGCGGCGGAATATTCAAATCTAACGACGCCGGCGCGACTTGGACGGATCTCGGCTTGACCGACACGCGGCAGATCGGCGCCGTGATCGTGGATCCCGTCGATCCGAATATTGTGCTCGTGGCCGCCATCGGTCATGCGTTCGGACCGAATTCGCAGCGCGGCGTTTTCCGTACCACGGATGGCGGCAAGACTTGGAATCGCGTGCTCTACAAGAACGACTTGACCGGCGCCATCGACTTGGCTGCCGACCCGCACAACCCGAAGGTTGTATATGCGGCTCTTTGGCAGGCCAGGCGTCAGCCCTGGAACTTTGCGAGCGGGGGACCGGGAAGCGGGTTATATCGATCCACGGATGGCGGCCTCACCTGGTCGCAACTCACGGGGCACGGGCTTCCCACGGGGATTCTCGGGCGCATCGATGTGGCAATTTCGGCGGTTGATTCGAACCGGATATATGCGATGGTTGAAGCCACAGATGGCGGACTGTATCGGTCGGATGATGCCGGAGGGCAGTGGCACCGGGTAAGCGAAGACGGCCGTTTGCGTCAGCGGGCTTGGTACTTTTCCAAAATTTATGCCGATCCCAATG
>JAQGOD010000246.1 GCA_028293775.1 Gammaproteobacteria bacterium | reverse complement strand
CCAGCCGGCGATGTCGTGCCCGACCAAGCAACCGTGTCCGATGCGCAGTCACGCGATTGGGGTGTGCCGCCCTTTGAGCCTCTAAGCATTCACACTCGCGAATACGATCACGTCCCAATCGTGGATGGCCCGATGATGGTCGAGGCAGATCCTGTCATTGCGCCGCCCGTTCGCGCACCGGAGCCCAGGCCCGAAGCGGCGGTGACTCCCGAACCGGCGGCGAGTCCCGAACCGGCGGCGACTCCCGAACCGGTGGTGAGCCCCGCGGCGGCGGCGCCTGAGCCCCGAGCTCGAAGCGCGGTCTCGCCGGGGCAATCGGCTAACGTAAGCGAGCAGCAAAAGATCGTCACGCTTCGCGTGTGCGCCCCCGGAGAGATACGCTGGCCCGGCGCCAATTTGCTCGCGGCGCTGGAATTGCATGGTCTTGCGTATGGCCGTTACCAGGTATTTCATCGTAAGCATGTCGATGGCCGCAGTTTGTTTTGCGTCGCCAGCATGGTCGAGCCCGGCACCTTTGATGTGGCGCGTATGGCGTCGGAAGAGTTTCGCGGCGTCACGCTCTTCGCCGTTTTGCCTGGTCCCGTCGAGCCGCTGCTGACCGTCGATGAGTTGCTGGGGGCGGCACGCGGCTTGGCGCACGAACTGGCGGGAATGGTTCAGGATTCCAAAGGCATGCCGCTCTCGCCGCAGCGTGCGGGCGCCTTGCGGGACGATGTTGCGCGTTTCCAGGCCTCGTTGCATCGAGCCTGATCGTGAGCCCGGGGAAGTCGGAAGGACCGCCCAAGAAGGCTCTGGCACGAGCCTCTGAGCTCCGAGAGCTGCTCGAGCGCTATAACTACCGCTACCACGCCTTGGACGACCCGGAAGTTCCGGATGCCGAGTACGACAGGCTGATGCTGGAGCTGCGCGCCCTGGAGAGCGAATTTCCGGCGCTCGAGGACCCGCATTCACCGACCATGCGGGTGGGTGCAGCACCGGTTTCGGCATTCGGCGCCGTCAAGCATCAAGTCCCGATGCTGTCGCTGGACAACGCGTTCAGCGAGCAGGAAGTGCGCGATTTCGATCGGCGTGTTCGCGAACGGCTTGGCCAAAGCGGCGCCGTTCGATACGCCGCGGAGCCAAAGTTGGACGGGCTGGCCGTTAGCGCCCTTTATGACAATGGCACCTTCGTTCGGGGGGCCACCCGCGGCGACGGAGAGACCGGCGAGGATATCACTCAGAATCTGCGCACCATCAAGGCGCTGCCGCTCAAGCTTCGCGACGCCAAGGCACCGCGGGTGCTGGAAGTGCGCGGCGAGGTGTTCATGCCGTTGGCGGGCTTCAAGCGCTTCAACGAAGAGGCGGCAGCGCGCGGCGAAAAAACTCTCGTTAATCCGCGCAACGCGGCGGCCGGCAGCCTGCGGCAGCTCGACCCGCGGCTAACTGCAGCGCGGCCGCTCGACATGTTCGTTTACGGCGTGGGAGTCATCGACGGCGGCGAACTTGCACCTTCCCACAGCGAGACGCTCAAAGAACTGCGGCGCTTGGGATTTAAAATTTGCCCGCAGTCCAAAGTGGTCGAGTCGATCGAAGGTTGCCTCGAGTACTACGAGGCGATGGGCAAGGCACGCTCGAGCCTTCCGTACCAAATTGACGGCGTGGTCTACAAAGTGGACCAAGTAAAACTGCAGCGAAAGTTGGGATTCATTTCGCGGGCGCCGCGTTGGGCGATAGCACACAAATTTCCCGCCGAAGAGGCCCTGAGCGTGGTGCGCGGCATTGAATTTCAAGTGGGCCGCACCGGCGCCCTGACACCTGTTGCCAAATTGGAACCTACGTTCGTCGGTGGAGTCACCGTCAGCAATGCGACCCTGCACAACATGGATGAGTTGACCCGCAAAGACGTGCGCGTGGGCGATACGGTTGTCATTCGCCGCGCGGGCGATGTGATACCGGAAGTCGCCAGGGTGTTGCCGGAGCGCCGAGTAGCCGGAACGCAACTGGTGGCTCTGCCGAGCACGTGTCCGGTATGCGGCTCGCCGGTGGTGCGTGAAGCTGACCAGGCAGTCGCGCGCTGCAGCGGCGGCAGGCGCTGCGCGGCGCAGCGCAAAGGAGAGATTCAACATTTCGCTTCGCGCCGCGCCATGGACATTCAAGGGCTCGGCGACAAGCTGGTGGACCAATTGGTCGACGGCGACTGGGTGAAAACGCCGGCCGATCTTTTCTCCTTGCAGGCGGATCGTCTCGCGACATTGGAACGGATGGGTGAGAAGTCTGCGCAAAAGGTGCAGTCGGCCATACAAGCCGCGAAGCAGACCACGATGCCGCGCTTTCTCTATGCGCTCGGCATACGCGATGTCGGCGAAGCCACCGCCGCCGCGCTGGCGCAATATTTTCCGGACTTAAGTGCACTGCGCCGTGCCGGCGAGGAGGAGATCCAACGCGTTCCCGACGTCGGCCCCGTGGTAGCGAAGCAAGTGGCGGCCTACTTCCAAAATGCCGACAATGCCGCAGTGGTCGATCGCTTGCTCGCCGCGGGGATAGCATGGCCGGCGCCGGCGACGGGGAGGGCGAAGGGAAGCGGTGCGCTGCACGACAAGACCTTCGTGCTCACAGGTAGTCTTGAATCTCTGACGCGCGACGAAGCCACGGACGCTATCTTGCAACGGGGCGGAAAAGTGAGCGGCAGCGTCTCGATGAAGACCGATTACGTGGTGGCCGGCGCCGAAGCGGGTTCCAAGCTCAAGAAAGCAGAGA
>JAQGOD010000237.1 GCA_028293775.1 Gammaproteobacteria bacterium | reverse complement strand
TCGGTGCCTGCGGGAATCTCGAGCACGGCGCAGTGAATATGCAAGGGTTCAATCGGCCAGGCATTCACCTCTCGCAATCGGTAGTCCCGTTCAACTTCTCGCATCGCGCGCCGTGCCCCAACAGTGGGACCGTATTCCACAACAGCGTCATAACCGTGCGGCGTTGCGCCGGCGCGAGCCACATAGGCAGCGGGCGTACTCTCCACTGCGACAATGATGAAGCGGTCGGCCGACTGAGAGTCTTGATTGCCGAGCGCGCGTGAGTCGATGCGAACCGGTGCGCTGCTGCATGCGCCGAGCAAAGACGCAATGAGCGGGAGCCATGCAGCGCGAATCATGGCGAATTGCCCGACTCAGGCTCCGGTTGGGTTCCCTCGGCGAAACGAACCGCCGGGTGTCGGCGCAGCAACTCCAGCGAGGAGCGCACCGTTAGACTCGAGTTTGATGCCAGCGAATAGACGCCCGCTTCGGTAGGACCAGAAACGATCTTCAGCTGCGCCTCATCGAGCAGTTGTTGCAGCTCAACCAATGTAATCGTCGGTGAAAAGACAGCGCGAATCATCTCGCCTTGGGGCCGAGCAGCCGAATTGGTTACGGTCCGATAATTCGGTTGCCTCACTCGCGCTTCAAACTGCACCCATCGATCCGCCGCCAGCACGCCGATGCCAAGTGCAAGCGCGCCAATGGACGCGGCCATCCGGCCGCGCCAGGGTGTCGCGCGGCGCATTGGGCCGAGCGACGAGGCTTGCGGCGAGTCGGATTGCCCCTGTGCGAGGTCGAGCCGCGCCTGCAGCCGCTTGAGCGACGCCATGGGCATATAGTCGAGCGCGGATTGCGCCTCCATACCTTCGAAGATACGGTTCTGTACGGCCAAATCTTCGCGGCAAACCGCGCACGTGGCGACGTGAACGTCTACTCGTTGGCGCTCATGGTCATCCAGCGTGTCATTGGCGTACCACGGAATTAACGAAACAACCTCATGATGCTCCGGGGAATCCTCGAATTGGCGCTTGCTGCTCATCCCATTCTCGAATTTAAATCGAGCGGCGCGCCGCTCAAGGTGGGAAGATATTGGCGTAGTTTTTCGCGCGCGTGGAACATGCGAGCTTTAACCGTACCCACCGGGCATTCGGTGATCGCCGCGATCTCCTCGAGGGAGTGACCCATGTGATAGGCCAGCTCCAGCGTCAGCCGCTGCTCGATCGGCAAACAGTTCAAGCCATGCTTCAACCAGTCGTGTACTTCAGCATCAGAAGTAGGATCGACAGTTTGAACGGGATAACTTTCGAGACTCTGCGCGGTGTTGTGGTTCTTTTGGCGCCGAAAGGATTTCAGCGCCGTCCGGTAAGCAATGCCGATAATCCAGGTAGACACTTGCGAGGCATTGCGAAAATCTTTTGCGTTCTGCCATACCACCATGAAAGTGTCATTGATGATCTCTTCGATATTTTCATATCGAGGCGTGAAGCGGGAGAGAAAACGGGCGAGCCGCCGGTGGTAGCTCAAATACAGCTCTTCAAGGGCGCGCCGATCGCCCGACGCAACGGCCACCAACAGCGCGCTATCGCGCTCTTTGGGAGAGTTCTTGGCCGGCAGAATCATTCGCAAATCCTCATCACCTAACATCCATAAGTACCCCTTGAGTACCGTTCGAACGCCCCAGGGTTGCATCATCATGGGCTAAAAGCGCCAAAGTACGGTACCCATCCATTGCCCCCTCGACGCCGCGTTATAAAACAATGGCTTAGCTGCCTTCGTCGTATCGACATAGGACAAAGTAAGGGTAACGGGTGCGAGATCATAGGCGGCTCCGCCGCTCCAGTAGGCGTATCCGCCCGCGTCCGGGCCCGACAGATAGCTGTATCCCGCACCTGCCGTCAGGGAGAATTTCCCGACGATTTGCCGCTGTAAACTGGCCTCCGCCGACTTTTCGCTGACGCTGATGAGGTCTGTGCCAGCCTGATCCCGGTATAGCCGCCACGAGTTGGGGGAATAGCCAACGATGAAATGCAGCCACCCCTGGAAGCTAAGATCGAAATCAAGCTCATCGTAGTTGTAACTCGAGCCAGCCTGATTCCAGGGATAGGCGTAGTGGCTGGCGATAAGCTTGCCGCGCCATTGGTCGCTGACGTTCCATGCGTAGCCGATGTAGGCGCTGAGTTCGGCATCCTCCCGGTCGTGGGAGTCGAATCGAGAGTTCGAAGCGAATAACCCCGCAAAAACTCCCGTTGGATTCACATAGTGAAATTCCAGCTGCAGCGCGGCGTGATCGCTGGTACGCGATATGCCGCGCACGAAATAATCGCTCGTTACGGCGGCCGAGCCTCCCCACTGCTCGGCTGCCTCGGTCTGCGTTGCGAATGCGGTTCCAAGAAGCAATGCGACGGCCGTCGCGCGCAAACGCACTATTTCGCAACCGCCGAATTGTGCCTCGCGCACCGCATTGTGAATACCTCGCCGATGTATCGGCGCACAGATTAAACCTTTCTCCACTGCTTGGACACTTACCTGTCGAACCTAAGGCCGCGCCTTGCGATTGGGGATACTTTTATGAATTGTTTTGCAGCGCGCGGCTTCGTGACGCTTAGCGCAGTGATCATCGCGTCGTGTGCCGGCAGCGGCGACGGGTTGGATGCCAATGGCCGTCCGCTCGCACCGGGCGGCACCGGGACACCGCCGCTATCGGCCGATTTCAATTCCATCCAGGCGAATATTTTTACGCCCATATGCTCGGTTTGCCACGTCGGCGGCGGCGCGCCCGAAGGTCTGCGCCTTGACGCGGCGGACAGCTTCAATCTGTTGGTCGGTGTGCCCAGCACCGAAGTGCCTTCATTGGATCGCGTCAAACCGGGGGACCCCGATAACAGCTATGTCATTCAAAAGCTGGAGAACCATGCGGCGGTCGGTGCACAAATGCCGTTGAACGGGCCTTATCTGAGCACGGCGACAATCGCTTTTATTCGCCAGTGGATTACCAATGGCGCGCAGCCGTCCGCCCTTCAAACCGCACACGCTGCGAAATCCTTTGCGGTCACATCGATCGTACCGGACAGCGCAGAACCCGTGAGCGAATCGCCGCCGCAAATCATGTTCGCATTCAACCACGATCTTGATGTCACTCAAATCGACCCGCGTTCCGTGCACATTGAAAAACTCGTGCCTGGCGCCTCGCCTTTGGCGACGGAAATCATTCCCGCGCGCTTGACGGTCTCCGGCGCCAATCCGAAGGCGCTCATGGTCTGGCCCAGCCGGCCATTGCCCGCGGGACATTATCGCGTCGTCATCACTTCGGCATCGCCTTTCCAGTTCAGCGACCTGGCCGGCCAAACCGTTTCCGTCGGCGCGCCGAACGATCTCGGAGAGTCCGTGATGGCCACCTTTGAGGTTGAGGTGCTGCCATGATTCAGCGCTTTCTCGTCGCTGCGCTGCTGCTGACGGCCGCCGCATTGCTGCAATCGGCGCGCGTCCACGCCGAGCCTTACCTTGCCGTCCTCGAAGGCTATAAGTGCAATGTGTGCCACGTCAATCCGACCGGCGGCGGCTTGCGCAACGAGTTTGGCGTCATCTACGCGAAAACATTGTTGCCCGCAGAGACTCTCGACAACACACTGGATGCCTGGACCGGCAAGCTTACCGACCGTCTGCAAGTAGGCGGAGATTTGCGCACCGATTGGACCCGGGATACGGCGCCCAACACGACGAGTCAGCAAGCGTTTTCGCTGGAGCAATTTCGAGTCTATGCGAACCTGACTATCCTCCCCGATAGGCTGGGGATTTACGTGGATGAACAGATCGCACCCAATGGCTCGCAGAACGAAGAAGCTTACGTGCGCTATGGCAATACGAGAGACGGCTTTTATATCAAGGGCGGCCAGTTCTACTTGCCCTTCGGATTCAGGCTGCAGGATCAAACCGCTTTGGTGCGCCAGGTCACCGGTATCAATATGACGACGCCGGACAAGGGCCTGGAACTGGGCTATGAGCATTCATCGTGGTCGGCACAGTTCGACTTCACGAATGGCGTGGCCAATACCAACGGATCCGGCTACCAAGCCGTCGGCAACCTGGCGTACACCAAGCCAATCTGGCGGCTCGGAATTTCAGGGGATTTCACTAAATCCGACACGGGTAGCAAAAGGATGGGGGGTCTTTTCGCCGGATTGAAAACCGGGCCGATCGCTTGGCTGGCGGAAGCAGATCTGGTTCACGATGACAGCTTCCCGGGAGGCCGCACGTTGGCCGCCGGACTGTTCGAGGGGAACTGGCGGGTACGCCGAGGTCACAATCTGAAACTCACCGCGGAATACTCCGACCCGGATCGTTCCGTCTCCAACGATCAGGAGGCTCGCTATAGCCTCCTCTATGAATACACACCGCTGCCGTTCTTGCAATTGCGCGCAGGCTTCCGCCGCTACCGCGGCATACCGCAGAACAACACCGAAAATCGACAGCAAATCTTGATGCAGCTACACGGCTACTTCTAGAATTCAGGGCGCCGTCCCCATCGACGGCGCCCTCCCCCGTGCTGTGCACCTTGAGCTATAAGCGACCCGTTACCACCAGAACAAGCAGGATGATCAGTAGCAGACCCAGCCCGCCGCTGGGGTAATAACCCCACCCTGAGCTATACGGCCAAGTCGGGAGTGCTCCAAGCAAAAGTAGAACCAATACAATTAAAAGGATTGTGCCTATCGACATTATTATCTCCCACTAGCAGTAGCTAGCGATGTACCCAAACTTTAATCGCGATGATTTTGTCTGACAGTCGGGACGCCTCGTTACCCTATGTAGGGGCTGTCCTACCGGACGGATTCGAGTCCCGATGGAACGCAGCAGAGGCCGCACGCGCGGCAGGTCCAAGCACTTCCGGGTGCAGCATTACCGCGTACAGTGAAACGCTGCGCGCACCTCCCGCGACGAGCGGCAAAGGCTTAAGCGTTCCACGCTGTAACAGTTCGGTAAGCATGTGTTCGGGCAACCACGCGTAAGCGAGGCCTGCCGACACGGTGGCCAATGAGGCCTCCATGCTGCTCACAGTGAAGCGTCGTTCCGCTCCCAACCAGCCCTCGTCGCGTGGCTGCGCGGTGCCGGAGTCGCGCACCACCGCTTGAACATGGTGCACCAAGTCGCTCGTGGTCAGTTCGCGCGCCAATTGCAACAAAGGGTGGTCAGCGCGCGCCACCGCGACAAACGTGACGTCCAAGAGCCAGTCGCTCAAATGTCCGGGCGGTACCCGGCTGGTAACCACCAGGTCGGCGCCGCCCTCCACAATGGCCTGCTCCGCGCCGGACAGCACCACATCGGACAATTGGATTTGCGTATCAGGACAGGTCCGCTGCAATTCCTCGACGATGCGCAACAACCGCTCGCGCGGAAAGGCCGCATCCACCACCAACTTGAGCTCGCTTTCCCAGCCTTGTTTGAGGCTGCGTGCCAAGAACTCCAGCATGTCCATCTCCTTAAGGAGCTCTCTGGCGCGCTTAAGCAGTGTGTGGCCGTGGGGGGTGAGAACGGACTTGCGGCCCTCGCCTACCAGGACCGGAAGGTCCAGGGATTCCTGAAGTCGGGCGACCGAATAGCTGACAGCCGACTGGCTGCGGTTCAATGCCGCCGCAGCTTGCGCGAACCCGCCGTTATCGACCACAGCGGCCAGCACTGCCCATTGTTCCAACGTCGTTTTCGCGAGAGTCACGTTTGATCCATTTATTTGATCGATTCGTCCTAAATTTTGCGCTTTTTAATTGCCCGATTCGACCCTATCTTAGGTGTCAGGAGGTCTCTATGAACGAAATCAGACGCAGTGAAGAACGGGGGTTTGCCGACCACGGTTGGCTCAAGTCCTTCCATACGTTTTCCTTTGCCGATTATTACGATCCCGAGCATGTCGAATTCGGTCCGCTGCGGGTGATCAATGAGGACCGCGTGCAGGCTGGGGCCGGCTTCGGTACTCATGCCCATCGCGACATGGAAATCATCAGCTACGTCTTGTCGGGCGAACTCGCGCACAAGGATTCCATGGGGAATGGATCGACGATCAAGCCTGGAGACGTGCAGCGCATGAGCGCCGGCAGGGGCGTTCGGCATAGTGAGTTCAACCCATCGCAGAGCGAGACGGTGCACTTCTTGCAGATCTGGATACAACCCAGTCAAGCGAATCTAGAGCCGAGCTATGAG
>JAQGOD010000229.1 GCA_028293775.1 Gammaproteobacteria bacterium | reverse complement strand
GGTGGGCACATACTCGGTACCGCCTAGGCGCGCCGCGAATTGAGCCGCTAACGGCGGTCGCGGACTCGATTGGCCTTGCCGGCGGAACGCGGCAGCGTGTTGTGCGGGAAGATGCGGATGTCGGCCGATATGCCGATATGATCCTTGAGTTTTGCAGCGAGACCCAACGCCTCCCTCGACTGCGCCTCGTGATTCAAGTCGGCGCGGGCCTCGACGAGAATTTGAATCTCATCGAGCCGGTTCGGCCGCGTTATCTCGATTTCGTAGTGCGGCGCCAGTCCCGCGCAGCGCAGAATCATTTCTTCAATTTGCGAGGGAAAGACATTGACGCCGCGAATGATGAGCATGTCGTCGGAGCGGCCGCTGATCTTCGCCATGCGCCGCATGGCGGTGACGCTGCCGGGAAGCAGCCGCGTCAGATCGCGCGTGCGGTATCGGATCACGGGCATGGCTTCCTTGACCAGCGAGGTCAATACCAGTTCGCCCTCCTGGCCATCGGCTTTCGGATTGCCGGTGCTCGGTTCGACAATTTCCGGAAGGAAATGATCTTCCCAGATAGTCGGCCCATCCTTGGTCTGCACGAACTCCTGCGCGACGCCGGGACCCATCACTTCGGACAGCCCATAAATGTCGCAGGCATCGATACCAAAAGCACGTTCGATTTCGCTGCGCATGCCTTCGCCCCACGGCTCGGCGCCGAAAAGACCCACCCGCAACGAGGTCGCGCGCGGGTCTCGCCCCTGGCGCCTGAATTCATCCAAGATAGCGAGCATGTAACTGGGCGTGACCATAATGATGTCGGGTGCAAAGTCGCAGATCAGCTGAACCTGCTTTTCCGTCTGGCCGCCCGACATTGGAATCACCGTGCAACCCGCAGCCTCTGCGCCGTAATGCGCGCCGAGCCCGCCGGTGAAAAGTCCGTAGCCGTAGGCGATATGCACTTTCATCCCGGCTCGACCGCCGGCCGCTCTAATAGACCGAGCCACGAGACCGCTCCAGGAACTGAGATCATTCCTGGTGTAGCCCACCACCGTCGGTTTGCCGGTCGTGCCCGAGGAAGCATGGATGCGCGTCACTCTTTCCATGGGAACGGCGAAGAAGCCGAAGGGATACGCTTCTCGAAGATCGGATTTTGTCGTGAAAGGAAACTTGGCGAGACAGGCTAGCGAACGAAGATCATCAGGGTGGACGCCGGCGGCGTCGAATTTACGCCGATAATTCGCGTTGTTGGCATAGGCATGATGCAAGGTGGTGCGTAAGCGCTCGAGTTGCAGGGATTCCAGCTCCCCGCGCGACGCATTTAAGATCGAATCGAGCGCGGCCAGTTCGTCATGATCGATCATCGCTGCGGCCGTGGGATGTTACGGCCGTTTGGGCGGGTCAAAGGTGGGCCGGCGTTTCTCTCGAGCTGCGCTGAGCCCCTCTCGAACATCCGCCAACCTGAACCCCAGGAACTCGAGGGCCAGGGAGGTATCGAAGCTCGGACCGGCCAAGCGCAACCAATTGTTGAGCGCGTGCTTGGTCCAGCGCATGGCCGTGGCACTGCCGGATTCCAGAGTGCGCGCTATACCGAAGGCGGTATCGAGCACTTCCGCATCCGGTACGGCCACCGCAACGAGTCCGATGCGCTCTGCTTCAGCTCCCGACAAGGGTTTGTTGGTCAATAAATGGTATCTCGCCTTGGCAAGGCCGCACAGCAGCGGCCAGATGATGACGGCATGGTCGCCTGCGGCCACTCCGAGCTTGGTGTGGCCATCGAGTATTCGCGCGTCCTCCGCGGCCACGGCCACATCCGCGAGCAACGCGATGGCGAGTCCCGCGCCCACCGCGCTGCCACGAATGGCGGATACCACGGGCTTGGAACAATTGATGAGGTTATAGACCAGATCGCTCGCTTCCTTCCATACGCGGATCAAGGTGGCCTCGTCCTCGATCATTCGATCGATCATGTCGAAATCGCCACCGGAAGAAAAATTCGAGCCCTCGCCGCGCACGACAACGACGCGTACCGCATCGTCGATGTCGATGCCTCGCCACACCTGCGCCAGATCCCGGTGCATGGACTCGGTGGCGGCGTTCAACCGTCCCTTGTTGGACATGACCAGTTCCAGTATCCCGGCTTCGGGGGCCAGGAATTGCAGACTGGGATAATCCTTCGCGTAGCGAGCCGCGTCGATGGGCATCAATTTTTTCCCACGGAATCCGGTACGGCATGAATGCTCACCATGGTGAGCACTTTGTAGGAGGCGACGGTCTCCTCATTTTGGTTGGTGATCTCCGTATCCCAGGCCACTTCGCCCCAACCCTTATCCGCGCGCAGGCTCTTTGCCGCGCAAGTGAGCCGCACCTTGATCTTGTCGCCGGGTTTCACGGGTTTCACGAAACGAAGCTCATCGAGGCCGTAGTTGCCGAGCACGGGCCCGTAGCCCGGATCGACGAACAGGCCGGCGGCGGCGGAAATCAAAAAGTAACCATGCGCAACGCGGCCGCCGAACAGCGGATTGCGCGCCGCTTGCGCATCGCTCATGTGCGCATAAAAATTATCGCCCGACAAATGCGCGAATGCCTCGATGTCGGCAATGGTCACTTCGCGATCTGCGGACTTGAGCGTGTCCCCCAAGGTAAGCTCATTGAAGGGGATACGGAACGGATGGCGGCCCGGATCGAGTTGCCGCGCGCCGCGCACCCAGCGACCGCTGACGGCCGTGATGGTGTCAGGCGAGCCTTGTACGGCGGTACGCTGCATGTAATGGAGCACGCCGCGAATGCCGCCCATTTCCTCACCGCCGCCCGCGCGACCCGGCCCGCCGTGAACCAGCGGCGCCAGCGGCGAGCCATGCCCGGTCGATTCTTGGGCGCAGGTGCGATTCACCACCAAAATGCGGCCGTGGTAGGGCGCCAATCCCAGGACGATTTGAGCGGCCAGCGCATCGTCGCCCGAGAATACCGACGCAGCAAGGCTTCCGCCGCTGCGACGCGCCAGCGCTATGGCCTCCGCAGTGTCGGCATAGGCCAGCACCGTCGCCACCGGCCCGAAGGCTTCCACTTCATGGACGGCGCGCGCCGACTTGGCATCGTTGGAGAGCAACAGCAGCGGCGGCACGAAAGCCCCTCGATCCCGGTCCGCATCCTTGATGTCGAAACGATCGAGGTCGCCCGCCACCACCCGCGCCTCGCGGCGCAACTGCGCGACGCTCTTAAGGACATCGGTCCGCTGCTCCAGGCTCACCAGCGGCCCCATGCGCACGCCCTCCGCGCGCGGGTCGCCCACGACGATTTTGAATAGCGCCGCCTGCAGGGCGGCAACGGCCTCGCCCGCCACCCGCGCGGGCACCAGTGCTTTGCGAATGGCCGTGCATTTCTGACCGGCCTTGACGGTCATTTCACGCATGACCTCTTTGACGAACAGGTCGAATTCCGGCGTACCGGGCACGGCGTCCAAGCCCAAAATGCTGGAATTCAACGAGTCGGTTTCGGCAATAAAAGGCACCGCCTGTCGAACGATGGCCGGATGCGTGCGCAATCGCGCCGCCGTGCTCGCGGATCCGGTAAATGACACAGTGTCCTGGCAGTTCAAATGATCGAATAGATCTCCCAAACCGCCGCAGACCAACTGCAGCGCGCCCTCCGGCAGAATCTTGGAGTCGATGATGCGGCGGACCACCAGTTCGGTCAGGTACGCCGTCGCCGTCGCGGGTTTTACGATGGCCGGCATGCCGGCCAATATCGTGGGCGCGAGCTTCTCGAGCATTCCCCACACCGGGAAATTAAAGGCGTTGATGTGGACGGCCGCACCCTCGCGCGACACGAAGATATGTTGCCCAACAAAGCTGCCGCCCTTGGATAACCCTTCAACGTCGCCGTCCACCAAGACCCGGGCGTTCGGCAGTTCACGTGATCCCTTGCCGGCGAAGGAAAATACGGTACCGATGCCGCCGTCGATATCGATTGCAGCGTCGCTTCTTGTGGCGCCGGTGCGATAGGACAGTTCGTAAAATTCCTCTTTGGACTCGCCCAGCCGTTTGGCGAGCGTTTTTAGCAGCGTGGCGCGCTGGTGAAAGGTCAACTCGCGAAGCG
>JAQGOD010000221.1 GCA_028293775.1 Gammaproteobacteria bacterium | reverse complement strand
TCGAGTTGCTAGGCTAGCAGGTCTGCCCCGGCGTTCTGCCGCATCGGGTGTCGGCCAACACCTACAGGAACTGCGCCGGCTGCGGAATACTGGCGCGCAGTTCAAGGGAATAACCTGTGTGAGTAGCATTCGTGCACAAGGAGCACATTGTATGGCCGATATCAAACCTGAAGACGACGACGTGCAATTGAATCCACCGGACCCCACGACGGAATCGTACCTCAGGGGTCCACAGATCGAAGGGTCGGAGCAACGGAATGCGGCAGATCATGTGGCATACGACAAGAAGCGCAACACCGATCAGACCTTGCGGCTGGATGGTGAGGAAGACACCTTGTACGAAGATGGGCTGGATCTCGAAGATGATTCAGTTCCGCTGACGGGCAAAGACGGCCGGGATGATAGCAACCCGGAACGCTAGTCCGTCGCGCCCGCGGTGGCCCTATCCCGCGGCGATGAGCACCATCGCACCCACGGCGATTGCCAGCACGCCGCCGAATCGCATCTTGCTGAGCCGTTCCCGAAGAAACACGACCGCGATGAGCGCTCCGAACAGGATGGAGGTTTCACGCAGCGCGGCGAGGCGTGGGGTCGCCCCGTAACGGAAAGCCATCAACGCCAATCCATAGGAGAGGATCGATAGCGCGCCCGCGATCAGTCCGGGCTTCCACTGGCCCGCGACCGAGGCAATAAAGGCCTTTCCCCGCCAAATTGCGAAAAACGAGCCCAGCGCGCCGCCGAGCATCAAGAAAGTCCAAACGATGTAGCTGAGCGCAGTCGGGGCCGCGCGCACGCCTTGCGCGTCGACTACGGTGTAGCAGGCGATGCAGGCGCCGGTCAGCGCCGCCCATAACAGCGCGCTCGTTTTCAACCGGTGACTGACACCGATGAACATCACGCCGAAAGCGATGCACAGAATTCCTGCCACCACATAGGCCGAAATCGGCTCGTGAAAAATCGCGACAGCGCCCGCTGCCGCGAGCATCGGCGCCAAGCCTCGCGCGATCGGATAAGCCACGGTCATGTCCGACTGCTCGAAGGACTTGATCAATGCCAATAAATATACGCCGTGTATCGCGGTGGAGGCGATCAGCCAGTGCCAGGCATTCGTCGGCAAGGGCACCAGCAATGCCGCCGGGGCCAACATCAAGGCGCTGAATCCGTCGATCAGAGCTCGACCTGACATTTTATCCTTGCCCGCCTTCATGATGGCGTTAACCACGGCATGCGCGAGGCCGGATATGAGAATCAAAATCGAAGCGGTGTTTTCCACTAACCGCTGCGCTTCGAGCGTGTGCCGGCGTATAGTCCTGGGCGGAGGAAAAACCCGTGAATGTAGGTTCCATGATGACGACACGAGTCGTCACGGTCGAAATGGACGACCGGCTCGAGGTCGTTAGGCAGATATTCGACCGTTTGAATTTTCATCATCTGCTGGTGGTCGATGAGCGAAAAAAACTGGTCGGTGTCGTGTCCGATCGAGATCTACTCAAAGCCTTGAGCCCTCACGTGGGTACGGCTGCCGAGACAGCGCGCGACCTTGCGACCCTCAATAAGCGCGTGCACCAGATCATGAGCCGAACGCTCTTCACCTTGCATCCGCATGCCGCGGTTGACGAAGCGGTGCAATTGTTTCTCGGTCAGCGAATATCATGCATTCCCATCGTCGATGATGAATTCAAACCCGTCGGCATCTTAAGTTGGCGCGACGTGATGAAATCGTGGCTTGCGGAGCATAAGCCCGATTAGGGCTTGAGCACCTCCAGCCTTGGCAGCGGCTCAGCGGTCTCCGCCGCGAAGTAGGCCATCATAGCCAGGACTGCCACCTGTCGTCGGATATTCTCCGGCTCGACCTTGTCCAGCGTGTCCGCCGCGGTGTGGTGATAATCGAAATAAGTTCTCGTATCCACGATGGGCGCCAATGTCGGCACGCCGCCTGCATCCAGAAAATGCACATCAGAGCCGGCCGCTTCATCCCGGTGGTCCAAAATGCCGGCACCCAGAAGGTTCAGGGAGGCCATGAGGGGCGCAAACTGAGGCAATGACGCCTGAGGAACATGCGCGGAAACACCCAACGGCCGTCCCGCTCCGTTGTCGCTCTCGATCGCGGCAATGTGCCGTGCGAGCGTCGGGCCGCTCAAATTGAAATAGGTTTGGCCGCCGGCACTGCCATTTTCTTCGCTCATCCAACCGACGAAACGAATGGTCCGGCGGGCATGCAGTCCCAATGACTGCAGCAGGTGCACGGCGCCCATGGCGGAGGCCACACCCGCGCCGTCGTCAATCGCGCCCTGAGCCAGGTCCCAGGAGTCCACGTGCCCCGATACAATGACAACTTCCGCGGGGCGTTCGCGTCCGGCCCAATCCGCAATCACATTGTGGCTGTCCGCGTCGGGCAGTGTTTGCGGCAACAACTTGACGCGCAAAGTGACCGGACCTTCAGCGGCGAGCCGTGCTATCAACATGGCATCCTCGGCGCTCAGCGCCGCCGTGGGAATTTTCGGCAGCTTAGGATCGTATTGCATCACGCCGGTATGCGGCAGCCGATAGTTCGCCCCGCCCACGGATCGAATCAACGCCGCCGCCGCGCCCGCCTGCGCGGCCGCGCTGGCGCCCAGTACGCGGTAGGCAACCGCTTCTCCGTAAGCGCTTCCCGCCCTTCCGTTTTGCGCCAAAGTCTCATTGAACGGCACGTCGAATAGCACGATCTTGCCGCGTACCTGGTCTCCCCGAGCGCGCAATTCTTCAAAGCTGTGCACCACCAAAACCTGCGCGGAAACGCCCCGCGCGTCCGTGGCCACCGAGCCACCCAAGGTCGTTAGATGCACGCGCTGCGTGACGCCGGCGGGCCGCCCCGGATACTCGATGATCTCGCCAAGCTCCTCGCCCCGGATCCAGTGAGGCACCTTGACCGGCTGTAAGGAAACGGTCAAACCGCTAGCCCGTAAGGCGGCCGCAAGTTGTTGCACAGCAGCCTCCGCTTGCGGCGAACCGCTCATTCGCGGGCCGATCTTGTCGCAAAGATCTGCCAGGCGCTGATAAGCCCATTCATCCTTGAGGCCCGCCTCGCGAATTTGATCCAACGCCGCTTTCATGGCGGTGTCCTCGGCGCCGGCATCGGCCGGCGCGACGTTCGGTATGACGGCGCCGATCGAGATCGAGATCAGCGCGGCTCGCAAGGCAGTCATGGGTGTTGGCATGTGGGGTTGTATAGCTGACGCCTTCTCTTAAGTTATTAACTTATTTTAACGATTCAACCACGGGTGGTTAACCGCTCCAAGCCCAGCGTACGCGATAAATGAAGAACACTCGATTGCTGTGGGCGCTGTGGGGGTGCGCGCTGCTGGCGCTGGGCGCGTGCAGTGTCGGTCCGGCCTACAAACGACCGAACATCCCCTTGCCCGCACAATGGCGAGACATGCCCGATCAGGAAGGCTCCGCGGTGTGGCCAAATTCCGATTGGTGGCATGGGTTTGGCTCCGACACGCTGGATGATTTGATCAGCCAGGCTCAGCGCAACAATGACGATCTGGCCGGGGCAATCGCTCGCATCCGAGAGGCTGATGCTCAGGTTCGTATCGCCGGAGCCCCGCTTTTGCCGTCGCTGGATTTCGACGCCGGGGCCACTCGTCAGCACGCAAGACTGAACAGTCTGAGCAACCCAGCCACCTCTAATACGTTCAGTTCCGAATTCTTCGCCAGCTACGAGTTGGATTTTTGGGGCAAGAATCGAGCCTCATTGGCCGCCGCGCGCGCAACCGCGCTTGCCAGCCGATACGATAAGGAAACCGTGGCGCTGACCGTGATCAGCAGCGTCGCAACCACATACTTCCAAGCGCTTGAATTTCGAGACCGGCTGCAAGTGGCGCGCAGCAATCTCGCCAATGGTGAACAAATCCTGCACGGCTTTCAGATGGAACTCGACGCCGGCACCGCCACCGGGCTGGATGTGGCGCAGCAGGAAACCACGGTTGCCCTGCTCCGGGCGGCAATACCGCCTTTGGAGCAGCAATTTCGACAAACGGTGCACGCCCTGGCTGTGCTTGTCGGCAAAACACCGGAAAACATCGATGTGGATACCGGTACGCTGCTCTCACTGGCGACGCCGCCGATCATAGAGGGGCTTCCTTCGCGGCTATTGTCGCGCCGCCCGGACATAGCCGAGTCTGAACAGCAGTTGATTTCCGCCAATGCGAATATCACCGTGGCGCGCGCCGCGCTGTTCCCGAGCATCCAACTGACGGCAAGCGGTGGGTACGTAAGCGCGGCGCTCGCCTCACTCATCAGTCCGGCCGGGCGCGTTTGGGCTCTGTCCGCCGGGCTTACCCAACCCATATTTCATGGCGGCGCCCTGCGCGGCCAAGTCCAGTTCAGCAATGCACGCTACGCAGAATTATTGAGCGCGTATCACAAGACCGTTATTTCAGCCTTCAGCAATGTGGAAGATGCTTTGGTGGCGGCACAACAAACCACCGAACAGCAGCAGCGGCAGCAAGAGGCCGTGGAAAGGGCTCGCCGCGCCTTTCAGTTTGCCCAGACTCAAATGTCGGCGGGAACGGTGAATATACTGACGGTTCTGAATACGGAAAATGCCTTATTCAGCGCGCAGGACCAGCTGGTGCAGATCCAATATTTGCATCTCCAATCGCTGGTGAATCTGTTCACCGCGCTTGGCGGCGGATGGCAACAAGGATAAATAGATGAAGCGATTTTCGAGCCTCCAAACGCGCATGCTGCTGGGCAGCCTTGCTCTGGCCGTCCTGCTGGTAATTGCGTGGCGCACCTTTATTCACAAGCCGAGCAAGGCCGCGCCGCATGCGGCCGCGCCCGCGATCGCGGTCGACACGGCCGCAGCGAATCGCACC
>JAQGOD010000200.1 GCA_028293775.1 Gammaproteobacteria bacterium | reverse complement strand
TTTATGGATGCTGCAAAAGAGAAGGATACGCGGCCATTCTGGCTTCCTGATATTCAGGGATTCCTTGCCCTGGGCATCGTTGTTTTTGTTTTTCTCGCGTTCTTGGTTTTGATCTATGGGCCGCGCGACATCAAAGGTGAGATCCTGTCGGTCGTGACCGTCGTCATCGGCGTGCTCACCGGCTCGCTGAAGGACGTCTACACCTATTACTTCCCAGGATCGAAGGATATGAGTGGCAACAGCGATGCACTGCGTAAGATCGCACTCGATCCAACGCCGACACAACCCGCTTCACCCGTCAGTACGACCACGACCGTTACCGATGCATCTACGGTGACGACGACCGAGCCGCAAAAACCATAAAGTTCGCCCCGCCGCGAGCGATATCGCGGCAATCCCCAAAATCATCAAAGGTAGAACCATGATCCGCAAGCTCGCGCTTGTGGCCGCGATGGCTGTTGTCATCGCCGGCTGCACCGAAGAACAGAAGAACACCGCACGCGGCGTTGCCGCCCAGGGCATCGACGCCGCATGCAACAACCTATCGAGCATGGATGCCCAGTTCGCTGAACTCGCACCGCGGGCGAACCGTGGCGCCAAGGCGTCCTATGCTTCCGCCAAGGCCACGCTGGTCTCGATTTGCAACAATCGGCCGATCGACAATCCGGAAAAGCAGATTGCGGCCGTCACCGCCGCCGTGGTGCAGATCACCGGCATCATTGCCCAATACGTGACGGAGTAGGGCACCATGGACATCGCCAAGACGGCCGCTGGCGTCACCAGCATTACCGACCTGATCGGGCGAGTGGCCGGCTTCGGCGACCGCGCTCTTGATGTCGCCGAGCTCGTCGCCGGGCTATTCCCCGGCGGCGGCACGGTTGTAGCGGCCATCCGAGCCGCCGACAACGTGATCGAGCGTATCGCTGCGGCGGCACCGAAGGTGCGGGCTGCGGTCGAGGCCGGGGCACCCATCGTTGAGGCCGCTCAACAACATGGTCCGGCGCTGATCGAGAACCTCAAGGCGCTCTACGCCATCGCGGTCAACGCAGATCCCGAGCGGCCAGAGACGAGCCTTCACGCTGGTGACGTTACGACCCAGCAAGCCGCGTCCTTCGCTGTGCCCGTGCTACTCGTCCACGGATGGACTGAGGAAGAAACCAACCGCTGGTACGATCGCGCGCAAGGTCTTTCCTGACCAATGGCCGACACACCAGCCGGCCCAACACCCGAGCATCCACCCCCTCCGCCAGCGATTGACCCCAGCGTTCACACGTTGCTGCTCGACATCGTGCAGCAGATGGGGAGCATCGAAGGCACACAAATTGGGATCGTGCGCGAGTTACAGGACGGGACAGAAAGCCGCCGCCGGCTCCATGAAAAGCTGGATGTAGTGAGCGAAAAGGCTGTGGCTGCCGCTCACCGCGCCGAAGTTGCGGTGACGCGCGCCGAACATGCCGTAACAGCCGCGGTGCAAGCGGCAACCGCAGCGGCGGCATTAAAGCCGAGCGTCGATGACTACATCAGCATGAAGGGCTACGTCCGCGTCGGTCTATGGGCGCTGGGTCTTTTCGTGATGCCGCTCGTCGGACTGCTCGGTTATTTCGCCGTGCAGCTTTGGCAATTCATAGTCGCGCACATCGATCTGTCGCGGCTCTGGAAGTAACCGCGTAATTCCCCGAAACAACTCCGGAGAATCCGATGACCCGCGCATTGAGCGCGGTCGCTGTCGTATGCGCCCTTGCGCTTTCGATAGTGGCTGCCAACGCAACGCCTCGCCATCACGCCCACAAACCTCACCAGAGGGTCATTGCTGACTCAGCCAGCCCCAAGGGCTGCGTCCTCACCAACGAGGGCCGCCAGATATGCGGCGGGGCAATCCAGCGCGCCAGTGAGTCCCGTAACGGCTCGGTGCCATACGATCGGGGCGGGGTTATCGGCGGGCGTCCGCCCGGTTGCCCGCGCGCGTTCTGCGGGTGCGAAGCGTCCCGGTACGTCTTTGGCCGGATGATTCCGGACCTCTACCTGGCCGCCAACTGGATCCGCAAGTTTCCCCGCACGGCGCCGGCACCAGGCATGGCGGCCGCTCGCAGCGGGCATGTGTTCGTCCTGATCTCGCACATCAGCGGTGCCGACTGGCTTGTCCATGACGGCAATTCAGGGGGCGGAAAGACCCGTGTTCATGAGCGAAGCATCGCGGGCTACGTGATCGTCAATCCGCATGCATCGCGGATGGCAATGCGATGATGATCGACCGATACGAATTGAAAGCTGCGGCGGGCTACGTCGCCTACGTTGGCGCGGTGACTGCGTTCATCAGTCTCGCGCTGATCGCATGGGCCAACGCGCACGAGGCTCCGAGCGGCTGGGATTATCCGACCTATTGCTGCGGCGGACACGACTGCGGACCAATCTCCCCGGCGCGTGTTCGCCCTGAAGGCGAGGGCGGATATGTCGTCGATGGCAAATTCCACGTCATCCGCAAAGACGTTCAGGATTCACCGGATGGGCAATATCACGCCTGCTTTCCGACGTCGGAACGTATGGCGTGTTTCTGGGCGCCGCTGGCGGGGATGTGATGCGCCTCACCGAACTTGAACCTCGTTGGGTTGGTCTCAACACGATCGCGGTCAGTCGGATCAAGATCGGTCTGACATTCCTTTGCCCGCATTGTCGTTCGGAGAGATTGTTCGCTCAATTCCAACCGGCCATCGATCCGGACAATATGATGTCATTGATTACCCCGCCGTGGCAGTCCGGTTATCCGATATGGCAACGCGCGGGTGATACGTTTGAAAATCTGAGCCTGTCACCATCCATTGACGCGAGCAACGTCAAGCATTGGCACGGCTTCATCACCAACGGTGAGATTGTTGGCGGTTTGTGACAAAAACTAAAGAGGGCGACATGACGGACGAGCAGATAAGGCACATGGTGAACCGCTTCCTTGGATGGAAGCTGCCCGAAAATTTCAATCCCGATGGCGGTGTGAGCTTCAAAAAGACTTTTAACGATCACTTGCCGACGCCGATGAAGCATGAGCCGAGCGGCACCAACTTGCTTGATGCTACGCAGGCAGATGCGATGGTGCGTTATATGCTCGAAGGCTTGCCGATAGCCTGACGGCGTACGGCGCGCTGGTGAGCAAGCCCTAGACCTATCAGCCAATTCTCAGCCAGCGCGGTTACGCTGCGCTGAACAAGGAACGCTGCTCTGGAGCAATCCGGGGCGGCGTTTCGCGTTTTTACGTGTGAGGTTTTTAAACGGGAAGATCGAGCAATTCGCCAACCACAAACAGCACGCCGATCCCACCAGCGATGCCAATGAACACCATATTGGTCTGCTGCAGATATTCAAAAAGAGTCGGAGAGAGAACGGACCCAAGCATCAAAACGAACGGGACCACTGCGGTCCCGTTGAGAAAGTCCGTTCCGCATGAGCGTTGTGTTGCTACGGGCCTGTGACCAACTGCCGCCCGCAGGCAAACCTTAGCAACGACGATTAGAATGCCCACAATCAATGTGCACCCATCCACGCCGGCGTGGACGCGCAGTCCCAGCAACTCCCATGTCATTGGAGCACCGGGTCTTTATACGAGGTGGAGGGCTTTGACGACGACAACGGCTACGAAGCCGGAGCTGGCGCCGAGTAGGTCATAAAGCATGCGATCACCGTCACCGGTAATAACGCCGGCCACGGCAACGCCCACCAATGCGCCCGAAAGCGCCAGGCGGATAAGACGAAGCGGTGCGTTATTCATTCCACTCCTCCAGCCTGACTCCACGCGGCCCAACAACGTTCGGGCACGATGGGAGTTCCATGGAAGGGAACGCGAAGATGGTTGAAAAAGCTTTAATGACACAGGGAACGCCTTGAAAAATAATCGCTTTTGCAGCGATGTCCCGGATATTGAGGTTCTACGCAGGGTTGTCAAGGTGGCATATTTCGCATTTTCCCCTTGATCTTTTGAGGAAAGCGGGATTTCACGGATGAGTCAAACGCCCACGTACACCCATCCCCTGCGCTCGCGGTCGACCCCAGCCATCTGGGTGCCATGTCGGCGGCGGAAGGGCCCGTACCTCGCGTTTCGGGCCTAGCTCAACACCAACTTATTCTTCGGCATCAGCATCCGCTCGAACTGGATCACGACGTCTTCGAGGCTTCCGCCGGTCGCTGCGGTCATCATCAGCTTCGCGGCATGCTGCCAATGAGGCAATCCCGCTTCGCCTTCGTCCAGGTTTAAAGCGTAGTCCCGACAGTCGCCAAGGGTGTGCAGCGTCGGACCGTTCCTGATGTGGATCGGGCGGGGAAGGCGCTGGCGCCAGTTTTCGGATTTACGTTTGAGGCGGTGTTTCATTTCGTGATGAGTGAAATCGCCATGAGAACAGCGGCCAGAAATGCCACCCCACTTACAAAACCATATCCGTAGGCTAATGACCTGCTCATCTCTCCATCCTCTCAACCGTTATGGCTCATCAAAGTTTGATTCAATACGCAGGATATCGATATCCCCCATATAGGTTTGCTGCCGGCCTTTGATGTTGGGCCACGGATCAAGCAAAAATGTTTCGAAAGAATCTGTCTTTTCATCTTCAAAATTTATTCTTACCAAGACCGGCAATTCGGCAGGGCATTTCTGAAGTAATGCGATAAGTTCGCCAGCCGTAGCGGGCCTTGGTTTTGTGGCGTTTTCGCTCATCTCTCTGATCCTCTCAACCGGAAACGGGCGTTAGCCTGGCGCTGAGTTTTTCCCTCAGCATCGCCAGTGTTGGAAATGCTAACTCACGATATTTTGGATCATCAGAACAGAATGTTTTACACTTCAGTCCTTCTGCCAAACTGAGGCGCGGTGTAATTTCCGATAGCGCCGCAATACATTCCTCCTTCGACGTACACCGAGCTGCAGAGATGGCAGTAGGCGCCTGACCTGTCTTCAGTGTTATCTCAATCACGAAATAGCAGCCGACCGATGTGCTCATCTCATCCTCTCTAGCCACAGTTCTCAAACGCGCATGGCGTGGTGTCGTGCGGGTCTAGGTGTCTCATCTC
>JAQGOD010000068.1 GCA_028293775.1 Gammaproteobacteria bacterium | reverse complement strand
GCTTTAAGCCCGGCAAGCGCCCCGGCAATCTTCTCGCGCTGGCTCGGGTAGAACGTGAACGGCTTACTGCATTGCTGCGAGCGGCAGACTTCGATGGCGGTCAGGTCGGGCAGTTGCTCGCCGGGCGTGTGGCGCGGCAGCAGCACTGCTTCCGCTGCGTTCGCAATGTCACCGTAGCGGTGGATCAGATCATTCAGATCACGAGCCAAGTGCATCCCTTGCTCCTCCTATTTCTGGGGTTAGTGCTTTTGGTGCTGTATTGGGAATTGAAATTGAAGCGGTCGAAGTGCCGGCACGGTCATTTCGGGATAACAATGGAATTTAATTCTGCGATTTTTCCGCCCACCAGCACGCGTACCCATATATGAAGAGCAGGAGGGTATGCGCTGATGGTCCACTTGCCTGACGACGGCGAACTATTGACCCGCTTCGCCCTCGCAGGAGATGAAGAGCCGTTTCAAGAGCTGCTTCGGCGGCACGGGCAAATGGTCTTTCAGTCCTGCTGGCGCGTCCTTGGAAACTCCGCCGACGCCGAAGATGCCGCCCAAGCGGTCTTCCTCACCCTTGCTCAGAGAGCTAACGATTACTCCCTGCAACGCTCCGTTTCCCTGGGCGGTTGGTTGCACACCTTGGCGTGGCGCGTTGCTATGCGGCTGCGCGATGCTGCGCGGGCGCGGCACAAACACGAAGAGGAGGCGCGTGCCGTGAATTCATCGGTTAAGAACATCAATGCGGACGAAGATTTCAATTGGGAACGCCTATGCCCGTTGCTGGACGAGGCGCTTAGCGAGTTGCCCGAAAAATACCGGCTGCCGTTTATTTTGTGTCACCTTGAAGGACGCAGCCACGACGAGGCGGCGGCATTGCTGGGTATGCCCAAACGCACTCTAGGCGACCGGTTGGAGCGCGCGCGCGAATTGTTGCGCAAGCGGCTTGCAGGGCGTGGCGTTGTGTGCTCCGTAGCAATTTTGGCTGTTTTTTCGGCAGCGCGCGTTGGCGCAGGGGAACTGTCAGCGGCGTTCCTCGCCTCGACGGCAAAAGCCGCAAGTTGCGTCTTCGCAGGCAGCCTCGCCACTGGAGGAATCGTCTCAGGACAAACCGCGGCCCTGCTCCGTTACGCGTCGAAGATTGTGCTGTGGGGAAAGGTGAAATTCGCAGCGATGATCCTGATATTGGTCGGCTTAGCCGTCACGATCAGCATTTTGCCATACACGGTATTTGTGGCGTACGCCATGCAAAAGGTTGCGCCGCTCCCGCCTGTAGTCGCTCCTGCTCCGGTGCGCCCCACAATGACGCCGGAAGAGATTCCTGACGAAAAACCAACGGCGAAAGCGGACATCGCGATTACGCCACGTACGTATGATGCGCGCGAGTCGTTTAACGATCTGCGCGAACAGGGCATTCAGGTATTTCATCTCGGCCGCTATGTTGAGCTTCAAATTCCGGTTGCACTGCGCTTCGTTTCGACTCCCGCAACCAAGCTCGTTAACGCTGTCGCGTCAGCGGCCGCGTTGAAAGTGTCGTGGATAAAGGAGGACGCGGTGGCCGTGCTGTACCGCGGTGAACCCGACGCGGAACTCGCTCAAGCCGAGAAGGACCTCGACTCGGCCGATGCAGCGGTGCGCCGGGACGCGGCGTGGCGGCTGGGCGACATGCAGGACATCCGCGCGATGCCGATTCTCCTGAAACGCCGGCGCGACCCGGACGTCGAAGTTGCGCGGCTGGCGCACGTGGGTTTGAGACGCCTGGGTTGGGGCGTAAGCAGTCGCGCTGGACGAATCCGCGCTTACGGATTTCGCGAAGGACCCGGAAAGTCCGGGCGGATCGTCGGCGCGCTGGACTGCTGTAGGTGCGATGCGGCAGCTTGATGGAACGAAAACGGCGCCGCTGTTTGAGGCCACGCTCGCCATCCCCGATTACAATGAGTTGATTCATGGCGAACTCCTCGGCATCGAGAATCTGCGCGGCGAGAAGGCGCTGCCGCTGCTGGAGAAGCTGTACCAGAGCTGCAACGAGAAACTGCGCATAAATGTCGTCAAGGCGCTGGGCCACCTCCCGGGCGAAAAGTCGCGCGGCATGATCGAATCGCGTTTGAGCGATCCGTCCGAGTATCTGTGGATATGCTTATTTTTGTCTCCGTACATTTCCCATTCAATGAACTCAATTTCCGCTACAGTGCAGCCATGCGTGCCAATATTCTCATTCGACGGGCTACCCCTAACGATGCGCACGAGACAGCACTGGTCTTCAGCGCGGCTCTGAAGAGCATGGTGTTCTTCCCAAAACTGCACAGCGACGCAGAGGACCGCGACTTTATCGCCGGCCGCATCGAACGAACTGAAACGTGGATTGCAGTGGAAGACGGCCGGATCGGCGGTCTTGCCTGTATGGACCGGGACTGGCTGACACACTTGTATGTGCGCGCCACCAGCCACAATCGAGGTATCGGCTCCGCACTGTTGAATCATGTGAAGGCGCTGCACCCGGACGGGTTCCAGCTTTGGACATTCCAAGCGAACGCTGGTGCGCGGCGCTTCTATGAACGCCACGGCTGCTTGGCCGTGGAATTCACCGATGGCCAGGGCAACGAAGAAAAGCTTCCAGACATTCGGTATGTCTGGAAGCCTGCCTGTCCTCAATCAGGCTCGCCAGAGGCGCTCGATTCCAACTGGTCACCGGCGAGTTCGGCCGACGAACAATTCTCAATCGTGCCGTCGCTGCGTAGGCAGCGGACGTTCATCTCGTACCGCGTGCGGTACGTGTGTGACAGCCAAGCGTTGCGTAAATCGTGAATAGCTCTGTCCGTGCCGCAG
>JAQGOD010000132.1 GCA_028293775.1 Gammaproteobacteria bacterium | reverse complement strand
CAACGCGCCGCGGGCGGTCACCACGGCAGCCGTCCTGTACGTGTTCAGGACGCTGGTGAATGACGACATCCCGCTCAATGCCGGTTGCCTCAAACCGCTGCAAATCATTCTGCCGGAGGGCTGCATGCTGAACCCCCGGCCACCCGCCGCGGTGGTGGCCGGCAACGTAGAAACGTCCATGTGCGTGACCAATGCCTTGTATGGAGCCTTGGGAGTCATGGCCGCGAGCCAATGCACGATGAACAACTTCACCTTCGGCAATGGACAGTACCAGTACTACGAGACCATCGCCGGGGGTTCCGGCGCCGGGCCGGAATTCGACGGTACGAGCGTGGTCCAAACCCATATGACCAACTCTCGGCTTACCGATCCTGAGGTCCTGGAGTTCAGATTCCCCGTGCGCCTCGATTCCTACGAAATGCGCGTAGGATCCGGGGGCGCTGGACGCTGGAAGGGCGGCGACGGCGGTATTAGGCGCATTCGCTTTTTGGAGCCCATGACCGCTTCAATCTTAAGCAACGGCCGAACGGTAGGTGCTTTCGGCATGGCGGGAGGGAAGGCCGGTGCCGTCGGCGAAAATTTTATTGAGCGTGCCGATGGTCGCATCGACAAACTGGCCCATATCGGTCAGGCCGAGGTTCGCGAGAACGATGTAATAGTGATTTGTACGCCCGGCGGCGGCGGCTACGGAGCGAGCTGAAAATGTCACAGATTGAAATTGTCGAGGTCGGTCCTCGGGACGGACTGCAAAACGAATCGGTGCTGTTCAGTACCGAGCAAAAGCTGGAGTTCATCCGGCGGGCGATCGAGGCCGGCGTACGGCGAATCGAGGTGGCGAGCTTTGTCAACCCTAAGCTCGTGCCGCAAATGGCCGACGCCGAAGCGGTTGCCGCCGGCATCCCGCGGCGCGAGGACGTGACCTATATCGGTTTGGTGCTCAACAAACGCGGCGCATTGCGCGCCATCGAGGCCGGGCTTGATGAGCTGGGTGCCGTGTGCGCTGCTTCTGACGGATTTGCGAGGAGCAATCAGGGGCAAACCTCCGACGAGTCCTTGAGCATGTGCTGCGAAGTGGTGCGCTTGGCGCGTCAGGAAGGCCGACGCGCTCAGATCACCATTTCCACTGCATTTGGTTGTCCATTTGACGGCGAAGTCGACCCTCGGCGGGTGGTGGAAATGGCAAAGATCGCGGCGGCTGCGGGTCCGGTCGAGGTCGCGATTGCCGACACCATCGGCGTCGCCGCACCGCGCGATGTCGCGGAACTGGTCGCGAGCGTGAAGGCCGCAATCGAACCGCTACCCGTGCGAGTGCACTTTCACAACACGCGAAACACCGGTCTTGCCAATGTCTGGGCCGCGGTGAATGCCGGCGCGATGACGGTCGATGCATCGCTGGGCGGTCTAGGCGGGTGTCCTTTCGCGCCTCGAGCCACCGGCAACGTGCCCACCGAAGATGTGATCTATATGCTGGAGCGGTCTGGCTTCCGCACAGGCCTCGAGGTGGACAAGGTGATCGAGACAGTCGAGTGGCTGGCTCGCACAATGGGACGGGAATTGCCCGGCATGCTTAGCAGGGCCGGCAATTTTCCGGCGAAAGGCGCGCGCCGCTAATTTTTGCTTACTTGGCGTTCAAGCAGCGCTTGAATCGATCATCGACGCGGTGCGCATACCAATCGGTCGTCAGCTTCCGCTTTATTTTTGGGCCGCCCAGTTGGATGCGAGGCACCAAGGCGCGCGGCAGCTCGCTTCCGCTGGTCTGATCGGCCATCTCGAACACCCGCTGATACAGCGTGGTCTTTTCAAAGCCCTTGGTTTTGCCTTCCGCCAAGGCGGAATGAATGGCGCCTTCACTCAGCTTGAGCCGTCCGGCGAGCGTGCGCAACGCGGTTTCGGTGGCGCCGGGTTTGTTCGCATCGCCTTCGTGCGTCAGTAATGCCCCGTCGGGGATCAGCGGCACCCCTGTGGCAATGGCGGCCGCATTTTGGAACGCGGCGTTGCGGCTGGCATATTGTCCGGCATTGAAATCCGCAAAACGGTACAGGTACTTGTCGTACGGCGCGCGGTAGTTGAGCAAATGCGCCGTACCGAAATACACGCTGCCGCGGCGGGTAAACAGCTCATCGGCAATGCTTGTCTTCACCGGATAAGGATAAGGCGCGGAGGAGGAAAACTGCTCGGCAAAATTCACGTTGACCTGCATGGGGCCGCGCGTACGTATCGGGTTTCTATCAGCGAACAGCGTGCGTCCCAGGGGCACCCCGGCAATGAAATCCTCGTATGCGTCGCTTAGATCTTTCTCTGTTTTCGCCGCGTCAATGCGTTCGCCGTAGCTGCGGCCGTCGGTGGACTTGAGTTGCAGCACGCCATCCACGAGCAGCGAAGGCACATGCGCTTGCGCGGCGCGAGTATTGATTTCCTTGCGCGCGATGACGCCTAAGTTAGGTACCGCCGGGTCGACCCGGAAGCTTGATTCCTGTTCGATCACCGCCACCACTGCGCAAACGTTCTCGCGGCTTAGGCTTACCGTGAGCACAGTGAACGCGCTGTAGATATCGGTAGCCCAACCGGCTCGATCGGTCGCATAGCGCGGCAGCGATTGTTCGATCAGCGCGTGGGCATCGACCGGATTCAAGGTAGGCGCGACCGTAGGTTTCTCCCCCGCGCAGCCGGCCAGCCACCACGCTGCCACGAGCACGCAGATTGGCAACTTGATTGGATGCATGGTGGCCGCTAGCTTTGATCCACCGAAATGAGATCCGCAAGGTAGTCCGCTTCGTTGGCTCGGCAACGCCCTTCCTCCGCTCCAAGGGCCGTGCCTGCGCCTTTCGTGGTTCGCCACAGTTCCGCGCGCCGCTTGCAAAGAATGCGACACCTGCTGCGTTCCGCCGATACGTATTTTGAGGCAAATTCCGCAATCGTCGCTGTCAATATGGGCCGCAAGGAGGCGGGCAAGGAGTGAAGTTGCGGGCCGAGTTCTTGCGCGACTAAATCATTTGTTATCAATCGCATACGCGCAGTTCCTCAGTAGTTACAAAGCTGAAATCCCTCGGTGCTTTGTTACCGAGGCTGCATCCTGACCGCTCCATCGAGGCGGATGGTCTCGCCGTTCAGCATGACATTCTCCAGAATGTGCGCGATCAAGGCAGCAAACTCGTCGGGCTCACCCAGACGCGGCGGAAAGGGCGTCTGCCTGCCGAGAGAGTCTTGTGCCTCCTGCGGCAGTCCTTTCATCATCGGGGTGGCGAACAAGCCCGGCGCCACCGTCATGACACGAATGCCGCTCGATGCCAATTCGCGCGCCATCGGCAGCGTCATGGCGACGATGCCGCCTTTCGAGGCGGAATAAGCGATCTGACCGATCTGCCCGTCAAATGCGGCCACCGAGGCCGTCATGACAATGACTCCTCGTTCACCTTGCGCATTCGGAGAATTGGCTTGCATGGCGACCGCGGCCGACTTGGCGACCAACACCGTGCCAAGCAAGTTGATCTCGATCATTTTTCGAAAAGAACTTCCCGTCATTGGTCCCTGCCTGCCGACCAGGCGGCCCGGCGTGGCAATGCCGGCACAATTGATGGCTGCAGTGAAGATCGGAAGAGC
>JAQGOD010000130.1 GCA_028293775.1 Gammaproteobacteria bacterium | reverse complement strand
CTCATCCAGCAGAATAAACCGCGGATCGGCGGCCAGTGCCCTGGCGATCTCCACGCGGCGCCGCTCACCGCCCGACAGGCTCATCCCAAGGCTGTCGCGCACGTGTCCGATGTGCAGCTCGCCCAGTAACTCCTTCAAGCGGGCTGCCCGGCGGACATCGTCCAGCCCCGGACGGGTTTCGAGAATCGCCATGATATTGTCCGACACGGTCAATTTGCGGAAAACCGATGGTTCCTGCGGCAAGTAGCCCAATCCCAGTTGGGCCCGCCGATGCATGGGCATGCGGCTGATATCCCGATTATCCAGAAAAATTTCACCGTGCTCGCAGCGTGTCAGCCCCACTATCATGTAGAAGGCCGTGGTTTTGCCGGCACCGTTGGGCCCCAGCAGCCCGACCACCTCGCCGCTCTCGACCTCCAGGGACAAATCCCGCAAGACTTGCCGTGATTTGTAGCTTTTGGCAAGGTCGAGCGCACGCAGTACGCTCATGGAGGTGGGACTGCCGGCGCGTTCTTAGGAGGGGGCGGGGTAAAAATGCTGTGGATTCGCTGCGAGCCCTGTTCCGCCTCTTCGGCGATGATCTTTTGATTGATCGAATCGTACTTGAGCGCCTGCGCGTGAATTTCGTACTGCGGATCGCTCAGGCTCAAAAAGGCATTCTTTAGGAAACGCACCATTCCCTTAGGCACGTCGTAGTCGATCGTCTCACCCTGGCCTTTGGCCTGCTTGCCGGTCTTGCCGACGCGCTGCTCGAACGCGGCGGGTTTTCCGGTAGCCACCGCTCTGGTCAAGGAATTGTTTACGAACGTCAACTGTGCCTCATCGGCGGTCAGCACTCCCTTGTCGGTGTTGATCTTGACCGCGCCGCGGAAGGTCAGGAGGCTGTTGTTGAAATTTAATTTCGTCCCCGGCTGCGAGGCTTGCGCCTGGTCCGCCGTGACGACCATGTCGCCTTGCGAGATACGTACCTTGTGGAAAATCTCGTTGCCGGTACGCAGGTCGAGCTCGCCGGACTGCGCATCCAAGACGATGGGCTGCTGCGCCACCTTGCCGGCTGCCGCCGTGGCGGCCACCGCAGTGGCGGCCACCGCGCTTGCCTGCGGCCACGGCAGGAGCAATGCGAGCGCTGCGAGGCCTTTAGGGAAGGAAGCGGCCATTCACTTTGGACTCCAAGCGCATCGTTCGGGCTTTCAAGTTCGCGGACAGTCCACGAGCGGTGAGGATATGGCCTCCGTATTCGATGCGTACATCACTTTTTGTGCTGGCAATGGATTCGGGCACATCGTAACTCATGGTGTCGCTGCGTATGACGGCCGTGCCCGCGCTGCCGGTGGTTTCCTCCTGCAGCCGCACATTGCCGGACACGTCGACAATCTTGCCGCCCGGCTGAACATGCGCGGTGTCGCCGAACAGCACCCAGTTTTGCCCGCCGGGCGCGTCATAGTTCACGCGGACGTTGTACAGCTGCACTTCGTTGCCATGATCGATCTGATCGATGCGCTCGGCCTCGATGCGAATGCTGGGCGCACCGGAGGCGTCGTAATCGGTGAGAATGGCATTCTTGAGATAGTAGCCGGGGAGGTCGGTCCCTTTTCCGGCGCCTTCGCCCGACGGGCGATGAGCGGGAGAGGTCAAGTTCCACGTGATGATGATCAACGCCGCCACCGCCAGCACCGTAAAGACGCGAAACAGCATCTAGAGCCGTCCCGCGCGGGCGCGCAAAATCGCGTCGCACAACTCGCGCACGGCGCCGAAGCCGCCGGGCGTGCATGATATCCAGTGAGCGGCCGACAAGACGATAGGGTGCGCATCGGCTACCGCCGCCGCCAATCCGACCGCGGACATCAGCGCCAGATCCGGCGTGTCATCGACGATGCAGGCGCAGTTCAATGGATCCACTTTCAGGCGTTTGGACAATTTATTGAGGGCGAGCAGCTTGTCGCTGCATCCTTGTACCACTGTCGGCACGCCCAGTTCCCGCAAGCGCGCGGCCGTTGCGGCGGAACGTCTGCCGCTGAATGCGGCGACTTGCACGCCGGCGGCCATGACGAGCTTGATGCCGTGACCGTCGCGCACGTGGAATGCTTTCAATGCTTCGCCGCGCGCGCCAAAATACAAACGCCCGTCCGTGAGCACGCCGTCGACATCCAAGATCAGAAGCTCGATCTTCGCAAGCGGCGTGGCCTTGCGCGCTTTCAAAACACGCCCGCACGCAACAGGTCGTGCACGTTCAGCGCGCCGACGATTTTCTTTTCCGCGTCGATGACCACCAGCGATGTGATGCGGTGCGTCTCCATCAAATGCACCGCCTCGGCCGCGAGCATGGTGGGACTCGCGCATTTCGGCCCGACGGTCATCACCTCATCCATGCGTGTGGAATGCAAATCGGCTCGGCCGTCGAGCGCGCGGCGCAAGTCACCGTCCGTGAATACGCCGAGCAGGTGCATGGAGTCATCGACGATCGCGGTCATCCCCAAACCCTTGGATGTCACCTCCATCAAGCCCTCGGCCAGCGTGGTGTCGATTCGAACCGTCGGTATGTGCGTGCCGGTGCGCATGATGTCTTTTACGAACAGCAGCCGGCGTCCCAGCGCGCCGGCCGGATGCGAGCGGGCAAAGTCCTGCTCCGTGAATCCGCGCGCCTTGAGCAGCGACACGGCCAATGCATCCCCAACTGCGAGCGCGGCAGTAGTGCTGGCGGTGGGCGCAAGGTTTAAGGGACAGGCCTCTGCCGGAACCCGGATGTCCAAGTGGACCGTGGCGATGCGCGCCAACGCCGAATCCGAATTCCCGGTGAAGGCGATCAGGGGCACGCCCAAGCGCTTGATCACCGGCAAGATTGTAAGTATTTCCTCGGTTTCGCCGGAATTCGACAGGGCGAGCACGGCATCGTCGCGCGTGATCATGCCGATATCGCCATGGCTTGCCTCGCCCGGATGGACGAAGAAGGAGGGTGTGCCGGTGCTGGCCAGGGTTGCGGCGATTTTTCCGCCGATGTGGCCGGACTTTCCCATGCCGGTGACGACGATGCGGCCACGGCAGTTAAGACAAATGCGGCAAGCACGTGCAAAATCCGTCCCGAGACGCGGCAGCTGCGCGCGCAGCCCGTCGATCTCGACGGTGAGCGCCTGGCGGCCGAGTTCGACGAGATCCTCGTCGCTATAGTCGGGTTTCATTCGTGAATGATACAGCTTGGGCAATTTTTTCGAGGAGAAGCCATGAATCCACAGCAGGTGGCGGACATCATCGAGGCGGGATTGGGCGGCAGTCACGCCCTGGTGACCAGCGAAGACAACGTGCATTTCGAGGCCATCGTGATAGCGCCCGCCTTTGTCGGCAAGAAACCCATACAGAGGCATCAAATGGTGTATTCCACCCTTGGCACAGCGGTTGGCAACGAGATCCACGCACTCGCGCTGCAAGTTTTTACTCCGGACGAATACGCAAGGCAGGGACGTGGATAAGCTGCAAATCCATGGCGGAATCCCGCTCGAGGGCGAAATACGCATCTCGGGCGCCAAGAACGCAACGCTGCCGATTCTAGCCGGCTGTCTGCTGGCTGACGGCCCCGTGACGGTATCGAATGTCCCGCATCTGCAGGACGTCACCACGATGATCGAGTTGCTCGGCCGCATGGGCGTTTCGGTGACCATCGATGAAAAGATGCACATCGAAGTCGACGCCTCGAGCATCAAAGAGTATTTCGCGCCTTATCAGCTGGTCAAGACCATGCGCGCTTCCATCTTGGTTCTGGGGCCCTTATTGGCGCGCTTCGGCAGTGCGGATGTCTCGCTGCCCGGCGGCTGCGCCATCGGCGCACGCCCGGTGAACATTCATGTCGCCGGTCTGCAGGCTATGGGTGCCGATATTCACATCGAAAACGGCTATATCAAAGCGCGCGCCGGCCGCCTGAAGGGCGCGCGCCTGGTGCTGGAAACCGTCACGGTCACGGGTACCGAAAATCTCATGATGGCTGCGACCCTGGCCGACGGCGAGACGGTGCTGGAAAATGCGGCGCGCGAGCCTGAGGTGGTGGACCTGGCTAATTTCTTGATCGCCATGGGTGCCAAGATCAAAGGCGCCGGGACCGATCGCATCGTCATCGAGGGCGTGAAGCGTCTGAACGGCACGGCCTACGAAGTGCTGCCGGACCGCATCGAATCCGGCACGTACCTCGTAGCCGGAGCCATCACCGGCGGCCACATCCGGGTGAAAAACACCCGACCGGATCATCTCGATGCCGTCATCGACAAATTAAGAGAGGCGGGCGCCAGCATCGATGTGGGCGACTCATGGGTCGAAGTGGATATGCGCGGCCGCCGGCCCACGGCCATCGACATCCGTACCGCGCCCTATCCGGCTTTCCCCACCGATATGCAGGCGCAGTTCGCCGCGCTCAACACGGTCGCCAATGGCGTGGGCACCATCATTGAAACGATTTTCGAGAATCGTTTCATGCACATGTTGGAGATGCGGCGCATGGGTGCGGAAATCCGCTTGGAAGGCAACATGGCCATCATCAAGGGCGTGGAGAGGCTGACGGCGGCACCGGTGATGGCCACTGACTTGCGCGCCTCGGCGAGCCTGGTACTGGCGGGGCTGGTGGCGGATGGCCGCACCGACATCGAGCGCATTTATCACATTGACCGCGGCTATGCTGCGATCGAGGAAAAGCTTCAGCAATTGGGGGCGAAAATCCGGCGCACGCCATAACGACGAGAGCGCCGGCACGCCGCGCTATTGCGTTTGCACCGGCCGTGTCGGGCGCTCCAGCCCCGTCAATCTGATTTTGTAGCTCTGGCGTGCGTGGCGGCCTTCGAGTTCAACCTCGGCGCC
>JAQGOD010000106.1 GCA_028293775.1 Gammaproteobacteria bacterium | reverse complement strand
GCGGTTGACGCCCAGGTACACGCCGTAGAGCAGGGCCAGCACCACGTAAAGCACCCATCCGCGTCGGACGCTGCGTGCAGGACTCGCGGCAGGAAGGGCGGCCATTCAGTTGATGTCTTGCGGAACGCTGAATTCTTGGCCCAGGCGCGGTGCCGCGGGTGCGCCCGCCAGGCCGAACAGCGGCCGCAGCACTCGCACCCGGCGTATTGCCTCGTATCCTAAGAAACAGGTGGTTACCGTGACCAGCACCAGCAGCAGTCCCTCGATCGGCGCATACAACTGCGAGGGCTTGAGTGCGTGCGCCACCACGACGATGACGGTCTGATGAAGAATATAGACCGGGAATATGGCCGTGGTCAGATAGCGGCGCGCCGCATTGTCGCGCGTCAAATGGCGGTGTGCGAAGCCTACGACGGCCGCAATCGCCAGCCACTGCTCGGCCCCGTAGATGGCCCTCGCGAACAGCCGCAGGCCCGCGGGCGGAATCGCCGCGTCATCGCTGTACGCAGCAATGTACGCCGACAAGAAGGCCCAGCCCAGAATGGCCAAGGCCAGCGTCAGCCAGCGGGTGCGTTCCAAAGTGACCCACGCGGCGCGTGCAGCGGCCAGCGCAAAGCCGAGGAGGAATACGCCGAAATACATGGCGTGATTGTACCAATCGTCCAGCAGTGCATGGGTGGCGGGAAACCTTGGCGCCAACCCTAAGCGGATCGCGCAAAGATAAGCGAGGGGCCACACCAGAATTCCTGCTCCCGACAGCCATTTCTCGGCCAGCCGGCGCAACCACGGACTCAAGGGCGGGGCGAGGCGTACCGCGCCATAGAGCACCGCCGTGTACACCCACAAATACGCCACGAACCACAGATGATTCCACGTGGGCATGATCAGGCAATCGCTGCCGCGGCAAAAGCCGTGGAAGCCGGTGATATAGAGGCGATAAAACTCCGCGAAGCCTCCCGAGTACTTGAGGTTTTCGACTACCTCGAGGTAGGACTGCGGCGGCACGATGACGAGCATGCCGAAGGCCAGCGGGATGAGCAGGCGGGTCGAGCGTTGCCCCAAGAAACCTCGCGCGCCCTGCCGAGCCAGCAAGAACCCGGTTGCGACGCCCGAAACCAAGAACAGCAAGGATAGGCGCCAGGGTGAGGTCAGCATCATCAGGGGCTCGATGGCGTGCGAGGCATGCGGGCTTTTCACGTGCCAATCCCAAGTCACGTAGTACATGCCGACGTGATAGCAAATCAGCAGCATAAAAGCGCCGATGCGGACCCAGTCGAGGTCATAGCGGCGTTGCCCCAAATCTTCTCGAAACAAGTTCTGCGCGGTCATGGCGAGCCTCCGATTGATGAGGATCCAAGCCTGTACGCGCTTCACCAGGATCGCAACGCACCTGGGATGAGCGGGACTGATCGCAGGGCGAGCGGCGAATATGTAATCATAGGGTGTGGCAAAGCCCGACGACTATTCGCTCGAGTCGTATGTGCGCGCGGCCTTGAGTCTGCAGGGCTATCACTTCGATGAGACGCAAATCGCGCAAATCGTGGTGCAGTTCTCACGCCTCGAGGCGATCGCGCAGACGATTGTGAACTTGCCCATGACCTTTGCATCGGAAGCTGCGCCGGTGTTTCGCCCGTGAGGGCGCACGGCATCGTGCAGCAGATCAGGGAAGGCGTGCGCAGCGCCGTCTCGGTGCTGACGGAAACCAAAGAGCTGATTGAGGCGCGCGATCCGCCGCTCAATTGCTTCACCGCATTTACTTTCGAGCGCGCGCAGCGCGAAGCGGCGGCCATCGATGCGCTGCGGACGCAAGGCAAGCCCTTGCCCCCGCTTGCCGGCGTGCCCTATGCGGTCAAGAACCTGTTCGATATCGAAGGCATGGTGACCCTCGCCGGCGCCAAGCTCAACGCAAGCAATGCCCCGGCAGCCGCGGACGCCGCGGTCGTCGACCGAATGCGCCGCGCCGGCGCAGTGCTGGTGGGCGCGCTCAACATGGAAGAGCTGGCCTACGGATTCGTCACGGAAAATCCTCACTACGGCACGACGCGCAATCCTCACGATCACACGCGCGGCGCGGGCGGATCCTCCGGTGGCTCGGCAGCGGCGGTGGGCGCCGGGATGGTGCCGCTGACATTGGGCTCGGATACCAGCGGGTCCATTCGCGTACCGGCCTCCCTTTGCGGAGTATTCGGCCTGAAGCCCACTTATGGACGTCTGCCGCGCACCGGCACTTTTCCGTTCGTGAACAGCTTCGACCATGTGGGGCCCTTTGCGTGCGGTGTGCTCGATCTCGCGACAGCCTACGATGCCATGCAGGGTCCCGATGCATTGGATCCGGCTTGCGCGCAACGTGCGCCCGAGCCGGTCGCTGCCGCGCTTCGGCTTCCGGCGGCCACCCGGATCGGCATTCTCGGCGGTTGGTTTCACGAATGGGCGGATCCGACGGCGCGGCGCGCGGTACAGTTGGTTGCGGCAGCCTTGGGCGCGACAGAATGGGCCGAGCTTAAGAACGCCGAAGCAGCGCGCGCCGCGGCCTATATCATCACCGGTGCCGAAGGCGGCGCGCTTCATCGACCCCGCTTGATCGAGCGGTATGCGGAGTTCGGCGCGGCCTCGCGCGACCGTTTGGTGGCCGGCACGTTGATTCCCGCTTCCTGGGTGGTACAGGCGCAGCGTGTTCGTAGGCAAGCCTATGAAGAAGCCCTGGTGTTATTCGAACACTTTGACCTGCTGATCGCGGCGGCTGCTCCCGTGGTCGCGCCGCGCGTTGGTCAAGAAACTCTGCTGATCAATGATCGCAGTATTCCGACCAAGGCGGGCCTTGGCGTGCTGACGCAGCCGATTTCATGTATCGGATTACCCGTATGCACAGTGCCCACCTGGCCGGGCCTCGAGACGCCGGGAAGTGAGCCTGATTTGCCCTTGGGTGTGCAGCTCATCGGTGCACCCTGGCGCGAGGATTTGTGTCTGGCGGCCGCGCGAAGTCTCGAGCAAGCCGGGGTCGCGCAGTTCCGGTTGCCTTAAAGCGGCCTGCGATGCCGAGTCAGCGTGGCGGCGATCGCGGCGAGCACCGCCATCCTCACCGCAACGCCATTATTGACCTGTTCGCGAATGACCGAGCGCGGCCCGTCCGCCACTTCCGAGGCGATTTCCACGCCGCGGTTCATCGGCCCCGGATGCATGACCAGCACGCTGGGCGCTGCGAGCTTCAAACGTTGTGGGGTCAAGCCGAAATCCCGAAAGTAGGCGGCATCGTCGAGCGAGGCCGCTTGCGCCATGCGTTCCTTTTGGATCCGCAGCATCATGACTACGTCCGCACCCGCAATACCGTCCTCGATGCGCGTGAAGCGCTGGGCGCCCCGAAATTCGGCTTCTTCCGGCAGCAATGCCTCGGGCGCCACCAAGCGCAAGTCCGTGGTGCCCAAGGTGGCGAGCGCGGTTGCCGTCGATCGCGCCACGCGCGAATGCTTGATGTCCCCCACGATGGCCACTTTCAGTCCCGTGAAGCGACGCTTGTGGGTACGGATGGTCAATACATCGAGCAACCCTTGAGTGGGATGCGATAGATGCGCTTCTCCCGCGCTAATCACCGAGACGTGCGGCGCCACATGATCGATCAGGAACTCCGGCATGCCGGCTTCGGAATCGCGAATGACGAACACATCGGTGTTCATGGCCTCGAGCGTGTAAATGGTGTCCAACATGCTTTCGCCTTTGGCGCGCGAGCTGGAATGCAGGTCCAAGTTGAGCACGTGCGCCCCTAGGCGTCGGCTGGCGAGATCAAACGAGGCCCGGGTCCGTGTGCTCGGCTCGAAAAATAAATTTGCGAGGGTGACGCCCGCCAGTTCGCGGCCCTCGTAGGCAGGCTGTCCCGGCAAACGGCGATAACGCTCCGCCCTATCGAGAATCGAACTCACTGCGTCGCGGGTCAGGCCGTCGAGCGTGATGAGGTGGCGCAAGCCCCCCGCGCTGTCTTGTTGTGATCGCATGTGCGCCTCATATTTTTTCGGTGAACCAACGTTCCAAAATCACGCAGGCCGCCGCCGCATCGATGTCGGACTTGGCCACGCGCCGCCTGCGCAGGCCCGACTCGCGCGCCGACTTTAGGCGAGCTTCGGCATCGAGCGATGAATAGCGCTCGTCCACCAAATCAACCTCGAGACCGTAGCGTACCGCCAATTCTGAGGCGAACTTGCGCGCGGCGCCGCTCATGCCGCTGTCGGAACCATCCACATTATACGGCAGCCCGACCACCGCGATGTCCGGTTGCCAGTCGCGCATCAGCGCGCCGATGGCTTCCCATCGCGGCCCGCCGGGCCCCGCCGGTATGGCCTGCAATGCCGAGGCGCTGCGGCTTAACGTGTCGCCGCAGGCAACGCCGATCCGCCGAAGGCCAAAATCAAAAGCCAGTACGATCTTCGGCCGGGAAGACTCAGGCATTTCCGCCGGTGGGACTGATCCGTGACAACTCCACGCCGAGCAGGCGTCCTGCTGCCTCCCAGCGCGACTCGAACGGCAATTCGAAGATCAATCCCAGATCCACCGGCGCGCTGAGCCACGCATTGGCGCGAATCTCTTGCTCCAATTGGCCGCCGTCCCAACCGGCGTAGCCCAAGGCGACGAACGCCTCCTGAGGGCCCTCGCCGCGGGCCATCGCCGCCAGAATATCGCGCGAGGTGGTCACATGCAGCGCATCGGAAACCTTGAGCGTCGAATCCCATTCTCCCGAAGGGCGATGAACCACGAAGCCCCGATCGGTTTGCATGGGTCCGCCGCGCAAGACTTGCCGTTCCCCCAAGGGTCCTTTCGAGAGCTTGATTTCCAGCTGCTCGAAAATCTCGCCCATGCGCATCGGCAGCGGTTTATTCAGGATCAATCCCAATGCGCCTTTTGAGCTGTGATCGCAGATGAGCGCCACGGTCTGGGCGAAACTCGGGTCGCCCATGTAGGGCATGGCGATCAACAGTTGATTGGTCAGGTACTCCGCGTCGCTCATGGCTAGGGTTTGGTGGGCTCGGCATAGAACACCGAGCCTCCCTGTGAGGCGCCGCCCAGGAATTGCCACTCGTATGCGATGCGTATTTGGTCGTGCTTGGAGGACAGCTGGCCGGGAAATGGATCGAACGGCGCGGCCATCTTCAAAATGCGCATGGCGGCTTCATCGATTTCCGCGTGACCGCTGCTGCGCCTGACGATGGTCTGCAAGAGCTTGCCGTCGGCGCCGATAGTCACTTCGATGACCGGTGTGCCGGAGAGCTTTTGGCGACGTGCGACGTCCGGGAAGTTGATGGTGCCGACACGCTCGATTTTGCGCCGCCAGCCATCCAAATACACCGCGACATCGGATTCGCGCGTGTCCGCGGCGATCCACAGCTCGTGTTTCGACTCGCCGCGCATGCGCAGCTCGACGCCGTCATCGTTCGGGGTCATGGCCAGGTCGGGGCGCTTTTCGAGCAGCAGCGGCAGCTCGGCTGCGTCCTTGGCGGCGGCGGACGCGGCGAAATAGAGGATCTTTTGGGAAGGACTATGAGTGGTGACCAATTCCTCCGCCCCCGTATCGGCGCCGGATCGCTGCGCGTCCACGCCTTCACCGCTGGGCACACCCGCACGATCAACGGGCATCAGGGATGATTTGGGGATCAGACTGCGTTCGCCTTTCAGCGTATTTCCCGAGCCTTTCTGGGTCCGTTGCGACAAGTAGCGGGCATTCGGATTGCTGGCGACGCTCGGCGCGCGATCGTTCACAAGCACAACCTCGAGACCCGGTGCCCCTTCGTCACCCGAAGAACTGCTCGACGATGAGAAGCTCACGCCCAAAATGATGATCCCGTGCAGCAGCGCCGCGAGAAAACAGGTGGTGAGCATGCGGTCGTTGGCGGGCGGCAGGCCGGTGCGCAGCATTTCGTTGCCCTGCACCGCATCGGCCGTCTGAAGCATTTCGGAAGTCACGCGCCGCCCAAGGTTCTGTCGATTGCCTCCACCAGCATGCCACCAATGTCGACACCGTGTTTCTTGTTTAGTTCTCGTATGCCGGTAGGACTCGTGACGTTGATCTCAGTTACGTAATCGCCGATGACATCCAGTCCTACGAAGATCATTCCGGCGGCGCGCATCGCAGGGCCGATCTGGGCGCACAGCCAACGATCGCGCTCGTTCAAGGGGCGGCTCTCCGCGCGTGCGCCGGCCGCCAGGTTGCCGCGGTTGTCCTCGGGTGCCGGAACGCGCTTCAAGGCAAAGGGGACCGGCTCGCCATCGATGAGAATGATGCGGCAATCGCCCGCCGTGACGATTTCAGGCAGGTAACGCTGCACGATGGCGTAGCGGGTGCCATAACCGGTCAGGGTTTCGAACACCACGTTGCGGTTCTTGTCTCCTTGTTCGAGGACGAAAATGGACTTGCCCCCCATGCCGTCCAAGGGCTTGCAGACCGCCTTGCCGTGCTCGCGCAGGAACTCGCCCATGTCATGCATGTTGCGCGTGATGAGGGTGGGGGCGCAGCACTCGGGGAACCAGGCGGTGTAGACCTTTTCGTTCATGTCCCGCAGGCCTTGCGGCCGGTTGCAAACGAGCGCGCCTTGGATCTGCGCGCGCTCCAGGATGTAGGTGCTGTAAATGTATTCGGTGTCGAACGGCGGGTCCTTGCGCATCAGGATGACGTCGAAATCGCCCAGCTTGCCGGTGGTCCGCTCACCCAAGGCGTACCAGCTGCTCGGATCATCGGAGATTTTCAAAGACGCGAGCCGGCCCCAGGCGACGCCGTCTCGCAGCCATAGGTCTTGCAGCTCGGCGTAAAAGAGTTCCCAGCCTCGCGCCTGTGCGGCGACCAGTATGGCCAGCGTACTGTCCTTCGCCGGCTTGATCGCTCCGATCGGGTCCATGACCACGACGAGACGCACTCGAGAGGGCATGCTCATACCTCCAGTCTAGCGCAAGCGGCTGACTCGCCTGACCTCTTGGGGAAACTGTGAACCAGGCCTCCGTTGTTTACGTTGGCATGCCTCGAAATGTCGACCCCGTACCGTGGCTTGCGAGGCCTGGATATGTTAAAAAGCCACAGGATTCCAGCACCTACGCACTCAATGGAGAGCATGATCAGCAGCGGCAAGCCTAAACTTACGGGACTCAAGGTTCTCGTGATCGATGACAGCAAGACCATTCGTCGGACCGCTGAAACTCTTTTGACCAAGGAGGGCTGCGAAGTGTTCACGGCCGTGGATGGTTTTGACGCCCTGTCCAAGATCGCAGATCACCAGCCGGACATCGTTTTCGTCGACATCATGATGCCTCGCCTGGATGGATACCAGACCTGTTCGCTGATCAAGCACAACAAAGTGTTCAAACAAATTCCGGTAATCATGCTCTCGAGCAAGGATGGTTTGTTCGATCGCGCGCGCGGCCGCATCGTGGGTTCGGAACATTACTTGACCAAGCCGTTTACCAAAGACGAATTGTTGGGAGCGATCGAAGCTCACGTCGGGAAATGACGGAGAAATACCAGATGGCACTGATTCTCATCATTGACGATTCGCCCACGGAGGTGTTCGTCATGCAAAAAGCGCTGGAAAAACACGGTTTCAGAACCGCCGCCGCCGAAAACGGCGAAGAGGGCGTACGCAAAGCCAAGGAAATGAAGCCGGATCTCATTTTCATGGACATCGTCATGCCGGGCGTCAACGGCTATCAGGCCACGCGCATGCTCATCAACGATCCTGAAACCAGCTTGATCCCCATCATCATGGTCACCACCAAGGGCCAAGAGACTGATCGGGTGTGGGGACTGCGGCAGGGGGCCGTCGACTATTTGGTTAAACCTGTGTCGGCGCAGGCATTGGTCGAGAAGGCGCAGGCCGCACTGGCCACATGACGAGTACGACCAGCGGGTCTGAAACAAGCCTGCGCGGATTGCGCGACCGACCATTCGAATTGCTCAAGGAACTGGAGAAGCGCAGCCGATCGGTGGCCGCGAGCAGCGTTGCCGAGGCCGAGACGGGGCAGGAATGGGTGGGAGTCGCTTTTCGCATGGGCGGCGAGACTTTTTTGGTGGCCCGCGAGGAGACACGCGAGGTGCTGGGGTATCCCGCGGTAGTGACCCGCATCCCGGGAACCAAGAACTGGGTAAAGGGGCTGGCCAATGTTCGCGGCGCACTGATCCCCATGTTGGACTTGCGTCAATTCTTGGGCAGCGGCGCGACGACGACGGGACGCAACACGCGTATTGTCGTGGTCAACCATCGCGATATTCCCGCCGGATTGATGGTGGATGAGGTTTTGGGGTTTCGGCGTTTTGCGGAATCGGAATTCAACGCCGAAGCACCGCCGACCGTGATTCGCTGCGATAGCTACCTTGCCGGCGCCTTTCGGCGCGGGGGCGAGGTCTGGCCGGTTTTGAGCTTAAAGAGTTTGGTCGAGAGCCAGAGCTTCCTGCAGGCGGCAAGTTAGGGTAAGTGGAAATAAGATGACGACGAAGCGAAACGACACAGCACCCAATATCAATTTGCTGCCGATACTGGCGGGGTTTCTGCTGCTTTGCCTGCTCGCCGTCGCGATACTCACCGCGGTGAGCCGCAGCTCCGCTCCGGTGGCAGCGCCCGCGGAGCAAATGTCGTTGGTGGTACAGCGCATACCCTTCGAGGCACAAAACGCGCTACGCGGTGAAGCGAGCGCCTTCGATGCCTTGGACAAGAGCGCGGCACGGCTGAAATCGCTGCGCTCTGCGGCACCGGGCCTCGGCGATGCGGCTTCCTGGGGAAAGTTGAACGATAGCGTGACTACCGTCGCGCAAGCTCGCCCCGCCGTCGAAGCGATCCAGGCAGCCAATCAAGAAGTGCGCGAACTCGCGCCCAAGCTGCTGTCGGAGCTTGGGGATCTGGGTAGTTCCGTGGGTGTGCAGAAGCTCGAGGGGATGAGCCGATTCCTGGAACGCTTCGAACTCGCTGTACAGCGCATCCAACAGGAGCTGAACGGCTTAGGTACCGGCGTCAGCGATGCCGCGCCGAGCGCGCAGAGGTTGGCGGACAGCTTGGAGTTTTTAAATCAAGTCATTCGCGGCTTGTCGGGCGAGGAGTCCGGCATCCCGATTCAACGCGTGACTGGCGCGGATCCCGAACAACGCCTGAAAACCGTGGTGCAGCGCCATCAGCAATACACGGCCAGCGTGCGCAAGGCGATCGGCGCGGCCGATCCGCTGTCGAAGGCGCAAGCAGCCGCGCGCGCGCTACCCTCGCTGGCGAACACCCTCACCACGCAATTGGCGGGGGCCTCGCCGCGGGATGAGAACGGCGGCGGCTTCAAGGGCTTGATACTGGCGTTGCTGGTAGTGGCGGTGCTGCTCCTCGGGGCGCTCGCCTGGACCTACTTGCAGACGGCTGATCAGCGCCGCAACAACGAGCTTCGCGTGCGTGAAAATGAGCGAAATCAAGAAGCCATCATGCGATTGCTGGATGAGCTCTCGAGCCTGGCGGACGGCGATCTGACCGTGCAGGCAACCGTGACGGAAGACATCACCGGCGCCATTGCCGATTCGATTAACTACGCCATCGAGGCGCTGCGGGAACTCGTCACCACTATCAACGATAGCGCCATTCAGCTGGACAGCGCCGCCAAGCAAACTCAGGGTGCTGCGGCCCACATGGCGAAAGCCAGCAGCGCGCAGTCGCGCCAGATCTCATCGGCCAGCGAATCCATGGCCGACATGGCCGCTTCGATCGAAGAGGTGTCGGGCAACTCCGAGCGTTGTTCCGATGTCGCGCGCCATTCGGTCGATGTGGCGCACAAGGGCGGCGATGCCGTACGGCGAACCATCGATGGCATGAACGCGATACGCGAGACCATTCAAGAGACCAGCAAACGCATCAAGCGCTTGGGTGAGAGTTCGCAGGAAATCGGCAACATCGTCGAATTGATCAACGATATCGCGGAGCAGACCAATATTCTGGCGTTGAATGCCTCGATCCAGGCGTCCATGGCCGGCGAGGCCGGCCGCGGCTTTGCCGTTGTGGCCGACGAGGTGCAGCGATTGGCGGAGCGCGCGGCGAACGCGACCAAGCAAATCGAAGTGCTGGTGCGCACGATTCAAACCGATACCAATGAGGCGGTGGTCTCCATGGAGCGCAGCACCACGGATGTCGTGGGCGGAGCGCTGCTGGCGGAAAACGCCGGTGCCGCGCTCGGCGAAATAGAGCAGGTTTCAAACCAGATCGCGAGTTTGGTGCAAAACATCTCCGCCAGCGCGCGCCAGCAAGCGGCCGCGTCGGGAAACATTTCCAAGAACATGCAAGTGGTGCGCGAGATTTCCTCACAAACGGCGGAAGGCTCGACTGCGACCTCCACCTCGATCGCCAAGCTGGCGGCGCTGTCGGCGCAATTGAGAAAGTCGGTGTCCGGATTCAGGTTGCCGGATTATGGCGGCGGCCCCAAGAAGACATCCGGATCCGCGCCGCCCGCGCCTGCGCCCGCGACTGCGCCGAAGTTGACGGCGGTACCCGAGTCAGCTCCTCCAGCCGCTCCCGGAAAGATGCGCAAGGCCAGCGGCATCGGCGCTTAGGAGCCTTACGGTTCTCGAATGACTGACATCAGTTCTCAAACCCTGCACATCGTCGCGAAGGAACTCACGGCGACCTTGAACGACGCGCGAGCCTCGCTCGAGGCCTATGCCGAGCGTCCCGACCAGAGAGGGCTGCTCGAGAAATGCGCTGACCAGCTGCACTCCGCGCACGGCGTGCTGCGCTTGGTAGAGGTCTACGGCGCGGCCTTGCTCGCCGAGGAGATGGAACACGTCACGCGTTACTTGCTGAGTTCCGTGAGCGATCAGAAGCGCCAGGTCGACGGCCTGGACGCGTTGATGCGTTCCATGGTGCAGCTGCCCACGTATCTGGAACGCGTTTTGTCGGGCGGACGAGATCTGGCGCTGGTGCTGCTGCCGCTGCTCAATGACTTGAGATCCGTGCGCGGCAGCCCGCTGTTATCCGAAGGCACGTTGCTGCTGCTCAATCTGAAATCCGATCAGAAGGCGCAGCCGCAACTCACCCAAGGCGAGCAGTCTATTACGGTGGCGCAATGGGCACGGCGCCTGCGGCCTCGGTTCCAAATCGGTCTGCTCGGTTACATCCGCGGCGAGCGCACCGTGCAAAATCTGGAAATCCTGGCGAAGGTGACAGAGAAACTGGAGCAGGTCGCGACCATGCAACCGGTATTCCAGTT
>JAQGOD010000041.1 GCA_028293775.1 Gammaproteobacteria bacterium | reverse complement strand
TCCAGGTTGGCGTAGGGCTCGTCCAAGAGCCACACCGAGGCGCGCGTCGCCAACACGCGTGCCAATGAAACCCTACGCCGCTGACCGGCTGACAACACCCGGGTGGGCAAGTCCGCGCAGCCACCCGCGCCCGTACGATCCAAAGCCGCGCGCAGCTCAGCAGCGTTCGTCCGGCGCTTGAGCCCGACGGCGAAGCGCAGATTTTCCAGTGCGGTCAGATCGCCCTTGAGGGCCGGTTCATGGGCTGCGTAGGCCAACACCGCCTGATATTCAGCCCGGGAACGTACGATCGGTTGCCCCAGCCAAGTCACCGAGCCCTGTTCCGGGCGCAATAAGCCGCTGATCACCCGCAGCAGCGTCGTCTTGCCGGTGCCATTGGGGCCGGATATGTGCAGAAGCTCGCGGGGCCGCACTTCGATGCTGACGCCTTGCAGCACATGACGATCGCCGCGCCATACATGCACTTTTTCGACTGCGAGACCATCTGCGGCAATATTCATGAGAGCAGGAGCTTAACTAAATCAACGAGTTGAAGCTACCTATTCACTCACTTTTGATGTATGCGGGCGTGCCGCCGGCCGCGCGGCGTCTCAAATTTCAAAGCCTTTATGCCAACCAAGGCATTCAAAGCGGGTACTCACGATAGAACTTTTTGGCTGCGCGAATCGCTTCGGAGAATCGTTTGTCTGCACATGCCCGCGTGATTGACGTCGCCGAGGATTCCGGCGCCGCGGATTCGCGCTTGGAAAGGTTGCCGTTGGTAACGTTGTATTTGACGGAGCGGTGTAATTCGCGCTGCGTTACGTGCGACTACTGGCGCCATGGCCGCGCCGACATGGGCCTCGCGGCAGTAAAGCGATTGCTGCCGAGCCTCAGACGCCTGGGGACACAAGTTGCCCTGTTGTCCGGCGGTGAGCCGCTGATGAATCCTGAATGGGCATCAATCGCCGGCGTACTCCGAGACCAGGGCCTGAAGGTTTGGCTGCTCACCTCCGGGTTGTCCCTGGCTAAGCATGCGCGCCGCGCAGTCGAGCTATTCGATGCCGTAACCGTGTCGCTTGACGGAACCGACCGGGAAACCTACCGCGCAATTCGCGGTTTGGACGCGCTGGACACAGTTCGCGACGGCATTCGCGCGGCCGCAGCTAACGGTATGGCAACGAGCCTTCGGGTCACGGTGCAACGCGCGAATTTCAAGCAATTGCCGATTTTCGTGGCGCTCGCCAAAGAGCTTGGCGCGCGCCGGATTTCCTTCCTGGCGGTGGATGTGGCCAATCCGCACGCCTTCGGACGCACAGGTGGCGTCAGCAGCGATCTGGCGCTTCTCGCGGCGGACTTGCCGGTGTTCGAACAAATATTGCGGTCCATGGAGCGCGACTTGTCGGAAGACTTTCGTTCAGGCTTTATCGCCGAAAGCCCGGACAAACTGCGTCGCATCCTGGAATATTTCGCGGCAATCCTCAGGATTGGCGCCTATCCCAAAGTCCGCTGCAATGCACCGGAGTTTTCCGCGGTGATCGGCGCAACCGGACAAGTGCAACCGTGCTTTTTCATTTCCGGGCCGTCCCAAAGCCCGTTGACCCACAGCGCCGCGGAGCTTGAGTTCCCCAAGGTGTTGAACAGCGGTCCGATGGCTGCATTGCGTGCTTCGATCCGGGCCGGACACCGCGCCGAATGCAAGACCTGCGTCTGTTCGATGTGGCGAGACCTGAACAGGCACGAGAACCCGATACTCCAATGAATGTTGCCGCTGAAACGCTGGCGGCCTATGAACGCTGGGCGCCGCTGTATCCCCCCATTGCGCATAACCCGCTGATGCGCGCGGAACAACAGGCCATGCTGCGTCATTGGCCCAATCCGACCGGACGCCGCGCCCTTGATCTTGCCTGTGGAAGCGGACGCTATTCGCACTTGCTGGCAGAAACCGGGGCCGCTCAGGTGGTGTCCGCGGACGTCTGCGTTCCGATGCTCATGCAGGTGCCGGTCGGCGCGCGCGTCTGCGCCAGCATGATGTGTCTCCCCTTCGCACCCGGGACCTTCGACGTCGTGGTTTCAGGCCTGGCGGTAAGTCACGCTGCGGCCGTGCATCCATGGATGGTCGAAGTGGCGCGCGTGCTGTGCAAGGGCGGTACCTTGGTGTATTCGGACTTTCATCCCGAAGCTGCCCGCGCAGGATTGACCCGTTCCTTCAAGGACAACGATGGCCTGACCTGTTCCGTGCCGCACCAGGTATTTTCAGTCGCGTCGCAACTAGACGCTGCAAAGGCAGCGGGCTTGCAGATCGAAGCGGTGCACGAAGTGCGCGTGGGCACCGATTTGAGCGAGGCCTTCCCGCATTCTGAAGATTTTTACGATCGCTGGGACGGGCTACCCATAATCTTGATCGTCCGAGCATCCAAATGAATCTGTAGCTGTTAGATGCTCTTCACTGATCCGGTGTTTCTGTTCATGCTGCTTCCCGCGGCATGCGCCCTGTTTTATTCGCTGACTCCACGCATGGGATCTTCTGCGGGAATGGCGTTGCTTCTCGGCATTTCCCTGCTTTTCTATTGGACGTGGGGGACTTTTTATCTACTGGTCCTGGCTGCTTCTTGCACGGTAAATTTTGCTGCCGCCTGCACCATTCTGGTGACGCCGAACGAACAGAGGCAGATCCGGCGAGCGGCGCTGTTGCTTGGCCAGGCATACAACTTCGGCGCCCTGATTTGGTTTAAATACAGGCTTGTGGGTCTTATTTTCGGTGGAGCGCAGCAACAGTACTCGTTGATCGAGATCGCAATTCCCGTCGGGATTTCCTTCTACACATTTCAGCAGGCCATTTTGTTGTTGGACGCCTACCACCGCGATGCAAGCGTGGTCGCCTACTTAGGAGACATGCGCACACTATTGGGCAAGCTCCGAGGTTACCTCCGCCACGCGTTCTTCGTTTCGTTTTTTCCCCACCTCGTCATCGGACCGATCGTCTACTTGAGCGAATTTCAACCTCAGGTGCAAAACGCCGATTTTGGCCGCGCCAAGCGTTTGAATCTGGAAGTTGGCTCAGCTCTCATCATCATTGGATTGTTCAAGAAGATGGTGATTGCCGATCATCTCGCGCCGATAGCCCACGGTGTTTTCGGGGCCGATGCCGGCGCTGCGCTCAGCGGACAAACTCCAATGGCTGTGGCCTGGCTTGGTACCCTGGCTTACTACACGCAGCTCTATTTTGACTTTTCCGGCTATTCAGACATGGCTCTAGGCAGCGCGCGCCTGCTGGGAATCCGTTTTCCGATGAATTTCTTTTCTCCGCTAAAAGCGGTCGGCATCATCGACTTCTATCGCCGCTGGCATATCACGCTGACCCGGGCCATAGCGAGATTTGTCTACACTCCCCTGTCGATTTCCGCAGCGCGCTTTGCCGTCGAGTCACGCTGGCCGGCGATGCCAGTCAAAATTGTCTCGGTTTGGATTCCGCTATTGATCAATTTCGAGGTCATCGCACTGTGGCATGGCGCCCGACAGACCTTTATTGTCTTTGGCTTGGTTCACGGTGTGTGGTATGCGGCGGAAACTGCGACCCGCTCGAGCCGCGTGTTCAAGGCGTGGTGCGCAAAGACCTCCGTGACTTCACGTGCAATTCTTGGGCGCCTCTTGTTTCTTTTGCTCATGCCTGTGACTTTCGCGCTTTTCCGTTCTGCCACGTTGCCCAATTTTATGATTCTCTTGCGCTCACTGATCGGTTTCGATGCCGGCGTTGTCCAGACCAAAGATGCCCTGGAAGTGCTGGCTGCCGTGGGGATTGCCGGGCTGCTGCCGAATTCCATGCAGCTTGTTGCGCGCTACCGCGCCGGTTTCTCCACGTACACAAACAGGAACTACACGCCGCTGCCATTGCGTTTGCATTGGCGGCCCAATTGGTTGTGGACTATTCCCATGAGCGGAATGCTCCTGACGTGCCTCTACTATATGTCTCGACAACCGCCTTTCTTATATTTGGGATTCTAGTGCGCCGACCGTTCTTACCCGCCGTTGTCCTGATTGTGGCCGTCGCCTGGGGCATAGCGCTGTCCGTCGCGATGATCGACCCCTACTGCCTGTACGCCTGGGGTACCGTACCGCGTCTGATGTCGAGCGATGAATATTCAATGCGCTCCAAGCCCTATCTGGTAGGCGCCGTCGCTAAATCCGCCGATATCGATACGATTTTTCTCGGTGGATCTACCGGGCATTTCTATACGGCGGAAATG
>JAQGOD010000026.1 GCA_028293775.1 Gammaproteobacteria bacterium | reverse complement strand
GAGGCGGGGAACCTGCTGTTCGGCAACATCGACACTTGGCTCTTGTGGACCCGGACCGGTGGAACCAAAAACGGGCTGCACATCACCGATGTCACCAACGCCAGCCGTACGCAACTGATGAATCTCGGCACCCTGGATTGGGATCCCGGCTTGCTCGAGGAATTATTGATTCCTCCCGCCGTTCTGCCGCGCATCGTTGCCTCCAGCGAAGTCTATGGTGAAGCCCGAACGCCGGCGCTCCTCGGCGTCTCGATCAGCGGCATTCTGGGGGATCAGCAAGCGGCGTTGGTCGGCCAGGCGTGCTTTAAACCCGGCGAATCGAAGAATACCTACGGAACCGGGTGTTTCCTGCTCATGAACACAGGCGAAAAGCCCATCGCTTCCGCCGCCGGGTTGATTACAACCGTCGCCTACAAAATAGCCAAGGAAAGGCGTGCTACGCCTTGGAGGGCTCGATCGCGGTGACCGGTGCACTGGTGCAATGGTTGCGCGATAACCTAGGCCTCATCGGGACCAGCAGCGAAGTGGAAGGGCTGGCGGCCGAGGTCGACGACAACGGCGGCGTTTATTTTGTACCGGCATTCTCGGGACTGTATGCGCCGCATTGGAACGAGGGTGCGCGAGGCACCATCATCGGGCTGACCCGCTATGTGACTCGTGCGCACATCGGACGAGCGGTGCTGGAAGCCACGGCCTTTCAAACGCGCGAAGTCTTGAGCGCGATGGAACAGGACTCCTCGATCCGGATTCCGGAGCTGCGTGTTGACGGCGGCATGGTCGGCAATGAACTGCTGATGCAATTTCAGGCAGATATTCTCGATGCTCCGGTGGTGCGCCCGAAAATCACCGAGACAACCGCGTTGGGTGCCGCGTATGCAGCAGGTCTTGCGGTCGGCTATTGGCGCAACCGCGACGATCTTGTCAGCAACTGGGCGGTCGACAAGCGCTGGACGCCGAAAATGACGCAAACCCGCCGCAGCGAACTGTATGGGACTTGGCAGAGAGCCGTGGGACGCTCTCTGGACTGGTTGGCGTAACCGGTATGCATTCGGCATTTCTGGGCGAATTCTTGGGGACCATGGTAATGATGTTGCTCGGCAACGGCGTCGTCGCGAATGTGGTGCTGCGCCAAACCAAGGGCGAAAAATCAGGTTGGATAGTGATCACTGCGGGGTGGTGTTTCGGGGTGATGGCGGGCGTATTCACGGCGCTGGCCATTGGCAGCGACGGACATCTGAACCCCGCGGTGACGATCGGAGTGGCCATTTCCAGCGGGGATTGGAGCCGGCTCTCCGCGTATGTTCCGGCGCAGATTCTCGGCGCCATGCTCGGCTCAACCTTGGTTTGGCTCAGCTACTTGTCGCATTGGGAGAAAACACCGGATCCATTGGACAAGTTGGCTTGCTTCTCGACGATTCCCGCGATTAGAGCCCCGCTGGCAAACATCCTGACCGAAGTCATCGGCACGTTCGTGCTGGTGCTGGCGGCTGCGGCTATTTCATCGAAATATGGCACCGGTGTGGGCTTAAGCCCCGGCATGGGTCCATTTCTGGTGGGTTTTCTCGTGTGGGGAATCGGCCTGTCATTGGGCGGACCGACCGGATATGCCATTAACCCGGCGCGCGATCTGGGCCCGCGCATCATGCACGCGATTCTGCCCATCCCGGGCAAGGGCGGCTCGGATTTCGCTTACGCCTTCGTTCCCATCGTCGGCCCTTTACTGGGCGCGACCGTTGCCGGCATTGTAGTCAAAATGATTGGAATCTAGGGGTAAACGCGCGGTGAAATCGGTGCCGCTCTCTTCGCTCGACGTCACGCACAATGTGCCGCCGTGGGCGCGCACGATCTCGGAACAAATATAAAGTCCCAGCCCAAGCCCCTCCCGATTGCCATTCGGTGACTGCCGCCAAAAAGGCTCGCAAATCTTGCTCATATTCTCGGGCGGTATGGGCTCGCCGGCATTCCAGACGTTGAGAACCAATTCGGAATTCTCGGCCCGCGCAAAGACCTTGACCGGACCTTGGGGCGAGCCATGCTTCAGCGCGTTGCCGATCAGATTGGACGCGACCTGTTGGACTCGGCCCAGGTCACAGCGCACTTTGCGGGTCACGCTAATATTCGCCACGATTTGCCGATTGGGCTGGCCGTCTTGAAACTCCCTGACCACCGCCTGCAAGCCTGCATCGATATCGTCCACCTCAGCGATTTTGACGCCCATTCCTTCGCCAAGAAAATCCAACACGTCGTTGATCAAGGACGACATCCGCTTGACGTTCACACGAATGCGTGCCGCCACAGCCTGCAGTGCGGGGTCAGTGACTTTTTTCTCCAGCAACATGCCGGCGGAATAGACCGCCTGCAGGGGATTGCGTAAATCGTGGCCTAGGATGGCAATGAATTGTTCGCGCAGATCGTTGGCCGAATGCGCTTCGCGCAGTGCCGATTGATCTTGCAGTCGGGCCATTTCGCTGTCCAATTGCATCGCGATGAGCGCCGCGAATCGCTTGAACATGCTGACGATCTTGGGGTCGGCCACATTGGCAGGTGCAGGATCGATGGCGCAAAGATTGCCGAAATATCGCCCGTTTGCCAAAATGATAGGCACCGACACGTAGCTTTCTATTTTGTAGATCTCGGGGGTGTGATGCTTGCAGTAGCGCGGATCCGTGCTCGCCTGCTCGATGAAAATACTCTCGTTGGCTCGCTTGGATTCGATGCAAAGCGTGCTCTCCAAATCCAATTGTTGCCCTGGCTTCAAGCCGAAATTGATATCGTCCTTGACCACGCAGGCTGTCCATGTGGTTTCGCTGACGCGAGCGACCGCGGCGAATCTCATACCCGTGGTCTCGCACAGCACCTCCAACAGCGTCGGTACCGCCGCAATCTTGTTGACGGCGGACACGTCGCGCGCGATTTCCTCCGCAGTGTCGGAGGTCGCCGCGGAATTTGTGACGGAACTATGAAGCAATCCCATTCCTTGTTGCATCGCGGTGCACGGCGCCACGAAAGCTATAATCTAACACCAGTTGCAGAACCCGTGTGGAGCGGCCCCGACGGCTCAGGAAG
>JAQGOD010000504.1 GCA_028293775.1 Gammaproteobacteria bacterium | reverse complement strand
CCAGGTAACCTAAGTTTTTTTCGTAGTCCCAGCGCACGCCGATATTCCAAGTCAAGTGCTCGTTTTGCACCCAGTCATCTTGAATGTAGATGCCGTATTGCCAGTCCCTCGACTGTGCCGTGGGGCTCAAGCCGGCGACCGGATTCGTGAATAACGCTTTGTACGGCACGGTATCCGTGCCTGCGGGCGTGACGTTGTAGCTAAACTGAGGATTGATATTTTCCGCGTCCGCCGCGGTCAAATCAATTCTCTTGACCTTCGCGCCCATCTTGACCGTGTGATCGCCGAGCCACTGCAAGTTGTTGAATGTCAGATCGTCCTGCAATCCCGGGCCGCGCTGGCCTTTGTTTTGGGTGGCCCGCGGGTCGGCGGCGCCAGTAGCCAGGATCAACTGCTCGTTTTGAGCCTGGACGATGTACTGTGCGCCATTGCCGATGTTGGTGGCCGACGGCTTATTGAAGGCATCTTCGAAGGTGATCAGAAATTCGTTCAACCAGCGATCGGCGCTGTGTTGCCAGCGCAGGTCGAAGCGCGTGTCGTCATTCTTGACTTCGATGCTTGCCGAGGCCGCCTTGGAGATACCGATGTTCTCCGTTTGAGTTTCACTGCGCACCTTGACGCTCAGTTCGATGCGATCGTAATCGGAGGGCTCAAAATCCAGCTTGCCGAAAAATAAGTCCTCGCTGAAAGGCAGATTCCCGGGCCCAAACTGCGAATTCACGCTTGCGGGCAGGAAATTGCTGATCGGCGCTCCGTTAAGCGTGGTGACGCCGGGCGTGACCGCGACCGGTGTGTTGTAGCGTTTGCCCTCGTAGGCAACGAAAAAATGCATCATGTCTTTCAAAATGGGGCCGCCCAGAGCCGCGCCGAATTCCTTATCTTTCGATGGCGTCTTGATGGCCCGTGACTCTTCGGCAGGCGTCTCCGCGCGAAACTTGTCGCTCGTATACTGCCCGAACGCCTCGCCGTGAAATTCGTTGGTGCCGGACTTTGTGCCCGCCGTGATCGCCGCGCTCGACACTTGATCGAATTCGGCCTTGTAGTTCGACGTGATGACCTTGTATTCCCCGATGGCCAGCTGCGGGAAGGGATTGCCTTGTGTGGCAAACTGTCCGCTGACGCCGCCTTCCTTGACGTAATCTTTCTGCCCAACGCCGTCGATGTAAACGTTGACCGCACTCGCGTTCTGGCCGCCGCTCTGTAATGAGGTCTGCCCCTGATTGTTGACCGCGACTACGAGACCGGGCACCGTATCGGCAAATTCAAGGAAGTTGCGGGTAACCTGCGGCACGGTTTCAATCGTATGCAACGACACGATTCCGCCGACCACGGAAGTTCTTACATCAACCAGACGCTGCGCTCTCACCGTGATCTCGCCGACCGGCGCTGCCGCCTCGGCAGCCGCTGCTGTTAAATCCAGCGTGGCTGTGGAATCCACCGACAGAATGACCGTGGCTTCAGTGCCGGGTCCGGCCTCGACCGTATACTTTCCGGGTTGCAGGCCGGGCAGTGCGTAACTTCCATCCGGGCCCGCGATCGTTCGCCGCGTGGCGCCGGTTGCTACGTTCTTAGCCACCACTTCGGAGTTGGGGGCGGCCCTGCCGCGCAATGTCGCCTCGGCCGTTTGTGCTTGCACGGAAGTGGGCATACCGGCGCCCGTCGCGAGCGTCGCTGCAATGGCCGCGGCGAGTAAAGTTTTTTTGTATCTAGACCCTGTTGTCATTCTGTTCCCCCTGTGTAAGCGCGCTCCATCCGAGCGATGGTATTCATTCAATTGTTAGTCTGCATCCCGATATCTGGAATGCTTGGCGTGGCATGCGGCCGCGCACCGCACGAGACACGGATTACGAGATCTGCGGCGAGCGTCTCGGTTGAGGCCGGAATTGAGTTCGGCGACGCAATCGCGTCCGCTAGACGCGTCAGCGCGCGCTCGCCGAGTTCGGCCATGCGCACTCGTACCGTTGTCAACGCCGGCGACACGAAACGTGCGACGGGAATGTCATCAAAGCCAGCGAGTGCGATATCGTCGGGCACCCGAATGCCGCGCTTGTTGAAAGAGAACAAGCACCCCAGCGCCATCATGTCGTTGGCCGCGAAAACGGCGTCCGGCCGCGGTGTCAGCGCGGTTATCCGCTGACCTGCCCGATAACCCGATTCCTCCGAAAAATCGCCCTGCAGAACGGTGCCGCTGGCGTGGGTCTGCAACGCCGCCAGTGCTTCGTGAAAGCCCGCCAGACGCTCGGCCGCATCGAAATTGTCCTCAGGTCCGCCGATGAAGACGATATTGTGGCGACCGCAATTGACCAGATGCTGGACTACGGCTCGTGCACCGCCGCGATTGTCGAGGCAGAAGGCTGAATGGCTTTGGCCCCGCAACGGTGTGTTCATGAGCACGGTGGGAGTGTCGTCGCTGGAATTCGCTTCCAGGAATGCGCAATCTGCGTACGGTGACATAATGAGCAGGCCGTCAACCCGACCCTTGAACGCACGGATGGCCAGGGTGGCTTCGGCAGCCGAGCCGTGCATTCCCGACAGCAATAGGTGCAATCCGCGTCGGCGCGCCGCGATATCGATTCCGCGGATGATTTCCGAGAAAAACTCACCGTGCAGATCGGGAAGCAGAACCCCGACGGTGTTGGTAAGCCCCGTGGCCAGACCGCGTGCCGCGCTGTCGGGTACGTAGCGCAGGCGGGCAGCGGTTGCGATGATTCGCGCACGCGTGTCCTCGGTAACATTAGTGTGACCATTGATCACGCGAGATACGGTCGCGACCGACACCTGTGCCTCGCGCGCCACATCCTTGACAGTCACTGCCACCCATTCCCCCACTGCCTCCTCGTCCATGGAAGCGTTTACATCCGCAGCAGATAAAACTTGCGGTCTGGAGCGCCGCTTACCCAGAATGCTATCCCCTTTTACGTTCCCTTGTCCACAGAACGGTCCTTTTATGAAATTGGCGATCATTTTTGCGATTGCAG
>JAQGOD010000496.1 GCA_028293775.1 Gammaproteobacteria bacterium | reverse complement strand
GGCGAGATGCAGGACCTTGCGGATCCCCTCGAGGATTCGCCAGATCAGCCCGAAGAATCCCCTAGCACCCGACCCGCTGCTCATTCAAAACTCAAATCTTCTCGTCGATGCGAGCGGCTTTGCCGGACAGGTCACGCAGGTAGTACAGCTTGGCGCGGCGCACGCTGCCGCGGCGCTTCACGCTCACTTCGCTGATCGACGGGCTGAAGGTCTGGAACACCCGCTCCACCCCTTCGCCGTGCGAAATCTTGCGCACCGTAAAGGAGGAATTGATGCCGCGGTTCTTCTTGGCAATGACCACGCCCTCGTATGCCTGAACGCGCTCGCGATCTCCTTCCACCACTTTGACTTGCACGACGATGGTATCGCCGGGATTGAAGTCCGGAAGCTTGCGCGTCGCCCGCTCGCCGTTGATTTCTTGGATGATCTTATTCATAGCTATTGCCTCGCACGTTCATTCTTGAATTCTTCCAACAATTCTCGTTCCTCATCACTCATGCCGCGCCGCTCGAGCAGCTCCGGCCGGCGCAACCAGGTGCGCCCCAGCGCCTGTTGCAACCGCCAGCGATGAATCGCCGCGTGATCGCCCGACGCCAGCACCGCAGGCACCTCGTGCCCGTCCAGCGCCTGCGGCCGCGTGTAATGCGGCCAATCTACCAAGCCGCCGCTGTAGGATTCCTGCAGCGCCGACTCCGAACTACCCAACGTACCCGGCATCAATCGCGCTATCGCATCGATGACCACCAGCGCCGGCAGCTCTCCGCCCGACAGCACATAGTCGCCAATCGACCATTGCTCATCGATGTCCTGCTCGATGAAGCGCTCGTCGATCCCTTCATAGCGCCCTGCTACCAACACCAGACCCGGCCACGTGCACGCCTCGCGCGCCATGCCTTGCTCGAACCTGCGCCCGTCGGCACCCAAGTACACGCGCCGGCTACCCGCCGGTACAACCTTCATCGCATCGCGCACGGCGCTGCGCACGGGCTCTACCTTCAACACCATGCCTGGCCCGCCCCCGTAGGGGCGGTCATCCACCGTCCGGTGTGGATCGGCGGTGTATTCGCGCGGATCGAAACACTCGACCTGGAATACGCCGCGCTCCAAGGCCCGTCCGACTACACCGATGTTCAGCGCCTCGCGGATCATCTGCGGAAACAGCGACACGACCGCGATACGCATACTTCAGTCCGCGGCGTCGTCCCAGTCCACCACCACCCGACGCGCCTGCAAATCCACGCGCCGAAGATGCTGAGGGACGGCCGGCACCCAATACTCTCGTTCACCCCGCACCACCATCAAGGCCTGCGCGGGCGTTTCGACAAAATGCTGCACGACACCCAACTCAATGCCGGCCAGATTTACCACCTCGCAGCCAATCAGATCGGCGCGGTAAAAATCTTGGGCCTTCCGCTGCGGCAACTCGGAGCGAGGTATGCAAATTTGCGCGCCTCGCAAGGCCGCCGCCGCATCCCTGTCCTCGACACCGGCAAATTTGACCGTCAGCGCGCCTCCGCTTCGCCCACTCTCAACAATGCGATAACTGCGCCAGGCACCCTCTCGTCCAATCTGCAAATTGCGATGTTCCAGCAAGCGTTCGGGAGGTTCCGTGTGTGACCGCAGCTTGACCCAACCTCGGACGCCGAAGGGCGCGCCCACGAAACCCAGTTGGATGAGCGCCGATGATTCGCCGCTCATCGTGCACTGAAGCCTTTACGCGGCCTGCTTACGGAAGCTGGTGAGGAGAAACTTGACTCGATCGGACATGTGGGCACCCTGGCTGAGCCAGTGCTCGATCCGGGCCACGTTCAAGCGCAGCTTAACTTCCGCTCCTCGAGCGACCGGATTGAAGAGGCCTACGCTCTCAAGGCTGGTGCCGCCCTGGCGCTTGCGGCTGTCAGTCACCACAACGTGGTAGAAGGGCGTCTTTTTGCCGCCGCGTCGAGTCAAACGGATCGTCACCATCGTTAATACACCTTGCAGAGCCTAGCCGCTAATTGTAATGACAATCAGGGCTTAAGAGCAACAAATGCTTTGCTTAAAGGGTGTCCTGACGGCTATTGGCGTCCAAACCCACCGGGACCGAAGCCTCCGGGGGGCATGCGTCCTGCCATGCCGCGCATCATGTTCTTGAGCATGCCGCCTTTGACCATCTTTTTCATGGTTTTCTGCATTTGGTCAAATTGCTTCAAGAGCCGATTGACCTCCGGAAGGGGTACCCCTGCCCCATTGGCGATGCGCCGCTTGCGGGAATTATCGATGATCTCCGGGCGCCTACGCTCCCGTGGGGTCATGGAATCGATGATTCCCATCTGCCGCTTCATGTTTTTCTCATTCACCGTACCGGCGGCGGCCGCAGCGTTGGCCTGCATCTGAGCGGGTAGTTTGTCGAGCAGGGCAGCCATGCCGCCCATGTTTTGCAACTGGCTCAATTGATCGCGCAGATCCGAGAGATCGAAGGACTTGCCCTTGCTGATCTTTTTGGCGAGTTTTTCCGCTTTTTCCTGATCGACTTGCTCTTGTACTTGTTCCACCAGAGACAGCACGTCGCCCATGCCTAAGATGCGGGAGGCAATGCGCTCGGGCTGAAACAGCTCCAAGGCGTCGGATTTCTCGCCCGTGCCGACGAACAGAATGGGCTTACCGGTCACATGACGCACCGACAGCGCAGCGCCGCCGCGGGCATCGCCGTCCGTCTTGGTGAGAATGACGCCGGTGAGCGCCAAGGCATCATTGAACGCCTTGGCCGCGTTGACGGCGTCCTGTCCCGCCATACTGTCGACCACGAAGAGGCGCTCATGCGGCTGAATGGCCGCCTCCAGTTCCCTCACCTCGGTCATCATCTCGGCATCGACATGCAGCCGCCCGGCCGTGTCGAGAATGAGCACATCGTATGCCTGCAGCATCGCCTCGGTGAGCGCGCGCTTGGCGATCGTCACGGGCGCCTCGGCAGCCGTCGCGGGCGCGAAGCCCGCCCCGACCTGAGTTGCCAGAGTCTGCAATTGCAGTATCGCCGCCGGACGGTACACGTCGGTGCTGACCATCAAGACTTTTTTGTTTTGCTTCTCGATGAGCCAGCGCGCGAGCTTCCCGGCGCTGGTGGTTTTACCGGCGCCTTGTAAGCCGGCGAGCATCACAACGACAGGCCGCTGTGCTCGCAGATTGAGCCCCGTGCTGGTTTCACCCATCAGCCGGGTGAGTTCCTCATGCACGACCTTGATGAATGCCTGCCCGGGCGTGAGGCTTTTGGCCACTTCGACGCCGACCGCGCGTGCTTTCACCGCGTCCGTGAAACTCTTTACTACGGGCAGCGCCACATCGGCATCCAGCAGAGCGAGGCGGACCTCGCGCACCGTGTCGGAAATATTGTCATCCGTGAGCCGGCCGCGGCCGGACAGGGACTTGAGCGCCGAGGAGAGGCTGCTGGTTAATCGGTCAAACATAGTGCGGCTATTATACTTGTGTCATTATCCGGACGTCATCCATTAGGCCAGCTGTGATTCTCGCCCTCGCCATCATTTTGTTTCTGCTTTACACCGCGAGCGCCTGGACCATGTTGCGCAGTGTAAAGAATCCGCGGCTGGAACCCATCGCCTGGGTCCTCATCCTTATCGCCGTTATCGGCCACAGCGACGCCATCATGCTCATGATGCGTGCCAATGCGCGATTCTCCATCGGGCTGCTGGAAGCCATGTCGCTGCTCGGTTGGACGCTGGCGGTGCTGGCGTGCTTGGTCTCGATCGACAAACAGAATCGCGTGCTGGGCGCAATCCTCATGCTGAGCGCGGCCGTCGGTGCTGCGATGACGGGAGCCGGGCGCAGCTACGCCGAAGCCACCCGCGTGGGCTGGGAGCTTACCGCGCACATACTCTTGTCCATGGGCGCGGCGGCCTTGTTGTTCGCGGCGGCCGTCACGGCGATTCTGCTGGTGTTTCTCGACCGGCGCTTGCGCACGCGACGCCTTTCAAATCTGCCAAGCGCCCTGCCGCCGCTCGATGCCTTGGAAAAGATCATGTTCAGGCTCATCGCGGCCGGTTTTGGCTTTCTGACACTTGCGCTCCTGACCGGTTTTGTCTTCGTCACCAATTTGTTCACGCAAAATTTGGTGCAGAAGACAGTGCTGTCGATCATCGCATGGCTGCTTTTCGGCGTGCTTTTAATCGGGCGTCTGCGCTTCGGTTGGCGCGGCCGATCCGCCATTCGCTGGACCTTGTCGGGATTTGGGATTTTGGCCGTCGCCTATTTCGGTGTGAAGTTCGTGCTCGAATATTTATTCGGGCGGCATTGGGGCTAGGCCCCGGTAGCTGCCGCGAATGGAACCCCCGCCTTTAGAAGTCTTGTACGCCGCGCTAGCGGCGCTGCTCATCCTTGCCGCGTTTTTCGCCGGTAGCGAAACGGCTTTGATGAGCTTGAATCGCTACCGTCTGCGGCATAAGGCAGCCGAAGGCAGCCGCGGGGCGCGCCTGGCCGAGGCACTGCTCAAGCGTCCCGACCGCCTGATCGGCTTGATTCTGTTGCTCAGTACCCTGGTCAACGTCGCCGCACCCATGCTGGTCGGCTACATCGCCCTGCGTTTGGGAGGCGGCGAGTTTTTCGTGGCTTTTGGGGCCGCGATATTGGCATTTGTGCTGCTGATCTTTTGCGAAGTCGCGCCTAAAACATATGGGGCGCTGCATCCGGAGCGCCTGGCTTTACCCGCAGCCTACATTTATACCCCGCTGCTTTTCTTGCTGTATCCGTTCGTATGGTTCACCAATCTATTGGCCAACGGCGTGCTGCGCCTGTTCGGAGTATCGAGGGATGTCGCGGCAAATTCCTTGAGCAGCGAGGAGCTGCGCACGGTAGTGGCCGAGGCCGGTGCCATGATTCCACGGCGCCACCAACAAATGCTGGTCAGTATTCTCGATCTGGAGAACGCCACGGTCGAAGACATCATGGTGCCGCGCAATGAGATCATCGGCATTGATATCGACGATGATTGGGACCGGATAATGGAGCAACTGCGGCAAAGCCAACACACCCGACTGCCGGTATATCAGGGAGAAATCGATCGCATCATTGGTCTTTTGCATATGAAGCAAGTCGTGCATGAATTGGCGCGCGGGCACCTCGACCAAGAAACGTTGACTGCAGCAGCCCAAGCTCGCGAGCCGTATTTTGTCCCGTCGGGAACGACGCTCAACACGCAGCTGCTGAATTTTCAGCGCAATAGGCGCCGCATGGCGTTCGTCGTCGATGAGTACGGCGATATCCAAGGCTTGGTGACCATCGAGGATATTCTCGAAGAAATCGTCGGCGAATTCACCTCGGATCCTGCGACCATGATGCATAGAGACGTGCATGCGGAAGCCGACGGCAGTTTTGTCGCCAGTGCCTCCGCGACGATTCGCGCGCTCAATCGATCGATGCGTTGGAACCTGCCGACCGATGGGCCGAAAACCCTCAACGGCTTGATCGTCGAGTTTCTGGAAACCATCCCCGAACCCGGCACCACGTTGAAGATGGCAGACTACATGCTTGAGGTCCTGCAGACCGGCGACAATGCCATCAAGACCGTTCGAATCCGTCCGCCGGCTGGCCCTTCTCCTAGCGCTGGGCGAGCCCTCTAAAAGGCGTCCAGCGCTTGGTTCAAGCGCGTCACGCCGCGCACCGTCATTCCCTCGGGCGGCCGTTTCGGTACATTCGCCTCCGGAACCAGCGCTAACTTGAAGCCGTGCTTGGCGGCCTCGCGTAATCTCTCCTCGCCAAAGGGTACGGGCCTGATCTCGCCCGCAAGCCCTAGCTCGCCGAACGTCACCAGAGAGTTCGGAAGCGGCGAATCATTCAAGCTCGAGCGCGCCGCCATCACGATGGCCAGATCACCCGCGGTTTCGGCAAGACGCACACCGCCGACCACATTCGCGAAAACATCTTGGCCTTGCAGCAGCAGTCCCCCATGGCGATGCGCCACCGCCAACAGCATCGTTAAACGGTTGCCGTCGATACCGACCGCGACGCGGCGCGGATTTTGCCCGAGACTCAAGTCGGCCAACACATGCACTTCGATGAGCAGCGACCGCGTTCCCTCGCGCATGACCGTAAGGACGCTGCCCGGGACTGGCTCGGCATGGCGGGAAAGGAAAATTGCCGACGGATTCGTCACCTCTCGCAGCCCCTGCTCCACCATCGCGAATACGCCGATCTCATTCGCGGCACCAAATCGATTTTTCACCGAGCGCAGCACACGGTAACGGCTGCCCGTATCGCTCTCGAAGTACAACACCGTGTCAACCATGTGCTCGAGCACCCGCGGTCCGGCGATCTGTCCTTCTTTCGTGACATGGCCCACGAGCAGCACAGCGGTACCGCTTGACTTGGCAAAGCGCACGAGTTCTGCCGTGCATTCACGCAGCTGCGACACCGCTCCCGGCGCAGCCTCCACGCGTTCGGAATGCATGGTCTGAATGGAATCCACGATCAGCACATGCGCGGCAAGACTCGACGCCGCGCCGACGATCTCCTCAACGCAGGTCTCGGCAAGCAGACGAGCCGTCGCGGCTTCGAGGCCCAGCCGCCGAGCCCGCAGCGCGACCTGTCTCAAGGACTCCTCGCCGGTCGCATATAACACCGCACCCGACGCATTGAGCGCGGCAGCGGCCTGCAACATCAAGGTCGATTTCCCGATGCCGGGATCGCCGCCGATCAAGGTCACCGAGCCCGGAACCAGGCCTCCGCCTAACACTCGGTCCAGCTCCGCCGAGCCCGTGCTCAGTCGCGCCGCTTCCGTAATCGCCTCGGCGGCCAGCGATGTCGAAGCATCGGTTCGCTTGGCCGCTGCGGAATTTGGCTTGCGAGGATGCGTCGCCAATGCTTCCGCCGCGAGGGTGTTCCACTCGCCGCAGGTGGCGCATTGACCCTGCCATTTGGGCGCGGCAGCTCCGCAGCTTTGGCAAACAAAAACCTCTTTCAACTTGGGCATGGGCTACTTCGCACCGATATGTGACTTTAGGATTGCCGGTATTGCGGCCCGATCACCTATACTGACCGGCTTCTGGGCTCGGATTATGTCTATTGCATGAGCAAATTTGGACTGATCGC
>JAQGOD010000466.1 GCA_028293775.1 Gammaproteobacteria bacterium | reverse complement strand
CCGTACAGCCGGGCGAAAAGGCTGACCGGATCGCGTCTCAAAGCCTCTTCCAACTCGTGCGCACAGTCTCGCGCCAAGGGAATATCCCATTGCGGCGGCAACCCCGCATGCACCATGCACAGCCTGAGGCTCGGATCCTCGTGCATCATGGGACGGCCGCTGAGCCATTCCAGAAGTACAGCGCGGTCCGGAGCGCTCAGTATCTCCTCGAGCGTATCGTCGTCGCGCAAACGTGCGCCGCCATACGCAACGGCCAAAAGATGCAAATCGTGATTCCCGAGAATCACCGCCGCGGCATCGCCCAATGCGCGGATCCTGCGCAGCACTTTCAGCGAGTCGGGCCCGCGGTTGACCAAGTCGCCGACGAACCAAACACGGTCGCGATCCGTGGAGAATTTCAGTGCGCTTAAAAGTGTCCCGAGTTCCGCGTCGCAGCCTTGCACGTCGCCGATCGCGTACAGCGCCATCAGGCACCCATCGGCTAGTGCAATACCCCGGGAATCGCCAGCCTGAACGGCGCTATCGGCGCGTCGAACTGCTGCCCGTCATCGGCGACCATTTGGTAGCTTCCCTGCATCGTGCCGACGGGAGTTTCGATGACCGCACCGGTGGAGTAGCGAAAGCCCTGGCCGGGCTTCAAATACGGTTGCTCCCCGACCACGCCGTCGCCGCGCGTCTCTTTAACATTGCCATTGGCGTCGGTAATGATCCAATGGCGGGTAAGCAAGCGTGCCGGAACTTCCCCTTCGTTGCGGATCGTGATGGTGCAAGAAAACACGAAGCGCTTATCGCGCGGATCCGATTGTTCCTCGATGTAGGAAGTTTCGACTTCTACCCGAATTCTTGGATTTACAGGTTCGAGTGGCGGGCTCTGCATGGTTTACGTCAACCGTCGATGTGTTGAGCTTTTGAGTATAACCGAGAGCGCTGCGCGGCGAGCAGGCCGAATTGTGCCGGCGTAAGCGCTTCCGGCCGAAGCTGCGAGTCAATGCCGCAGGATTCGATTTCAGCGCTCGTGAGCATCCCTTTGAGCCCATTGCTCAAAATCTTGCGCCGGTGTGAAAATGCCGCGGTGACCAGCGTGCGTAGGACACCTGCGTCGCCGATTTCAAAACGGGGCTCCAGTGTCGGGCGTAACCGTACAACGGCCGACCACACCTTGGGCCGAGGCTGAAAAGCCCCGGGGCCCACATCGAACAGCTTTTCGACTTCGGCTACCGCGGCAAGCATTACCGTCAAGCGGCCGTAGGTCTTGTTCGCGGGCTGCGCGGTCATTCGATCAACCACCTCTTTTTGCAGCATGAAATGCATGTCCGCAATCGCAGAGCGTTGTGCCAGCAGCCGAAACAGCAGAGGCGTCGAAATGTTGTAGGGAAGGTTGCCGACGATGCGCAGCGCTGCGCCGCCGCCGCGCAATCGCTCGAAGTCGGTATCGAGCGCATTCTCAACATGGATGTGCAGAGCGTTGGTTGCGCGCGCATCGCTCTGAAGCGATCGAGCGAGGTCCCGATCGATTTCAATGACCTCGAGGGCTTGCGCGCGCCGCAGAAGATCCCAAGTCAAAGCACCGCGGCCCGGGCCGATTTCCACGATACGCTCGCCTATAGCCGGCGCTATGCCCTCGATGATTCGCCGTATGACGCCCGGATCATGCAGAAAATGCTGACCGAAGCGCTTACGAACCGGCATGATCGCTACGCGAGCTTGCCAACTCCACGGCGAGGGTCAATGCGGCGCTCAAACTTCCGCTGTCGGCTTTTCCGGTTCGTGCCAGGCTCAAAGCCGTGCCGTGATCGACGCTGGTGCGCAAAATGGACAGGCCCAAAGTCATGTTTACGGCATTGCCAAAGCCAACATGCTTGATCACGGGCAGACCTTGGTCGTGATACATGGCCACGATCACATCGGCCGTGTCGAGAAAGCGTTTGGTGAATGCCGTGTCGGCCGGAATGGGTCCCTGTAACGCCAAACCCTCGCCTTTGAGTTCCTCGATGACCGGCCCGATGATGTCCAGCTCCTCACGGCCCAGATGCCCGGCCTCGCCCGCATGGGGGTTGAGCCCCAGCACCGCAATGCGGGGCGGCTGCAAAGAGAAATGCCGCTCGAGATCCATGTGCACGATGCGCAAGGTGGCGCGCAGCCGATCCTTGGTGATCGCGCGAGGTACATCGGCCAGCGCCAGGTGGGTGGTCACCAGCGCCACGCGCAGCCGATCATTGACCAGCAGCATCACCGGCATGGCCGCGCGTGTCCGCGCCGCCAGATATTCGGTATGTCCGCTGAAAGCGAACCCGGCGTCGAGCAGGGTGCTCTTCTGCACCGGCGCCGTCACCATGGCCGCAAACTCGCCGTTCATGCAGCCATCGCAGGCCCGATCCAGCATTTGAACGACGTAGGCGGCGTTGCGCACGTCCAGCTTGCCCGGGCGCACCTCGCAGGCGGTGGGGATGTGCAAAACCTGGAGTGTGCCCGCGCGGTGCGGTTTCGCGGAGCGGGTGCGATCGTAGCGTTCGATTTGCAATGGCAGTCCGAGGGCGGACGCCGTGGCAGCGAACAGCGACATGTCCCCGGCCGCCACCAGATCGGCTTCCCAATCCGATTGCGCTAAGACGACACACGCATCCGGGCCCACACCGGCGGGCTCCCCCGACGTAATGACGATGCGCGGTATGTACACTACATCTTGGTTTCGATGAAGGCGTCGTCGCGCAATCGGCGCAGCCACAACTCCGTCTCTTCGTCTGCTTTGCTCTCGCGGATTGCGGCAAACGCCTTCTGACGCTTCACATCATCGGTGCTGTCGTAGGTACGGCTGCCCAGCATTTGCACGATGTGCCAACCATACCGGGTCTTGAAGGGCTCGGTGATTTCGTCAGGTTTCAGGTCGGCGATCGCCTTATCGAATTCAGGTACGAAGGTACCCGGACCGCTCCATCCCAAATCACCGCCATCCGGCGCAGATCCGGGGTCTTCCGAGGCGGTCGAGGCGATGCCGGCGAAGTTCTCGCCCTTTTCAATGCGATCCCGTAGCTTCGCGAGCTTTTGGCGCACGGTCTCGTCGTCGTCCAATTCGTTCGGCTTCATGAGAATGTGCCGCACGTGGATCTGATTGATGATGACGGGGGCTTCGCCGCTGCGCCGTTCATTGAGCTTCACGATGTGGTAGCCGCTGGGTGTGCGCACCGGTTCGCTGACCTCACCGGGTTTCATTTTGCCCACCAGATCCAAAATGAACTGCGGCAGCTGAGTACCTTTGCGCCAGCCCAGCTGGCCGCCGTCCAGGGCTGTTTGGCTATTCGAATTGGCAATGGCCAGTTGGCCGAAATCCTCGCCCTTGGACGCCCGGGAGGCTACGTCCTGCGCCTTGTGCGAGATTTCCTCCAGCTGTTGGGGCGTGGCCGCGGCCGGCAGGGACAATAAAATGTGCGACACGTTGAATTCATCGTTCGAGGCGGCGTTTTGCTGGCGCGCGATGTACTGTTCAAGCTCGTGCGGGGAAACATTGATGTGGGCGAGCACATCGCGTTGCCGCAAGGTGCTCAAGGTCAGCTCCTTACGCATCGATTCTCGGTATTGCTTGTAATCGACGCCTTGGGCCTGAAGCGCCGTGGGCAGCTGATCGAACGGGATTTTATTTCGAGCGGCAATTTCCTGAAGCGCGCCGTTCAATTGTTCATCCGTGATGGTCAGGCCGACGTGCTTCGCACGCTGCAGTTGAATTTCCTGCAATACGAGACGATCGAGTACCTGCTGCTGCAGCACGCTTTGAGAAGGCAGCTCCACCTTCTGTTCCTGCAGGCGCTTCTGCACCGAAGACATCTGTACGTCGAGTTCGCTCTTCAAGACCAGTCCGTCGTTGACGATGGCGGCAATGCGGTCGAGCAGCTCGCCGTGGACACCGATGTCCCGGGTTTGCGCATGAGCGGTGGACAGCAACAGCAGCTGCGCGGTGAGCATCGCACAGAGGTGGGCAACTTTACGCATGGTCAAAATCCTGCACTACCTGTTCATTGGATGTTCGGGTCGCGGGTCGAATACCCCCGGATCGACTGTTCTAGGAAGGAATCTTCACGCTTTCCGACCGAACTTAACCCCGTCAGTTCCAATTGTAATGCATACGAGGTATCCAGTGTGCCCCCCACCGTCGTGGTGCCCGGACGGATGCTCAGGTAGCGGCGCTGCACCAGCTGGAGCTTGTAGCAGCAGCTCTTGTACTCAAAACCGGCCACTTGTTCGATGGTTTGATGATCTTGCAGCGAATAGACCCACCGTCCTACGGTATTCCAATGCTGCGCGATGGGCCAGGCAAAGGAGCCGTCCCACTGCTTGAGAATGCCGGTCTGAAAGCTATATCCCAAGTTGACCACCCGGCTCGGATCGGGCCGATATTGCACTGAAATCTCGGATTTCTCCGTCTGCGAGGTATAAGGGTTCCATTGGTAGTCGAGATTGGCCCCCAGGTGCTTGTAGCCGGTAAGGGCGACTTCCGCAACCAGGTCCGAGGCCGGAAACGCAGGGTTCTGCCCAGGAGCCAGCAAGCGATACGGACCGGCCAAACCGTAAGGGTACACAGCGGCGGGGTACCGTCCGACATATTGTCCGGGATAGGCCACCATGGATTGACCGCCGGGCGCGGTCAAGCCGCCGGGCAAAGCCAATGGATTTACCGTGGGAATGCTGCCCAAAGACAGGCCGTTTTGGTCGCGTAGCAGGGTCGAGAGCGAAGTCGCGTTCTCAGCCAGGCCCACACGGGGGATGGAAAAATAACGAATTTGCCCCACGGTCGCGGACAAGTATTGGGTTCCGGACACCGTATCGAACAGCCGAGTGGTCACGGCGAGCGCCACCTGATTGGCATCGCCGATGCGATCCGATCCGACGTAACGGTTGGTGCGAAATAGCTCGGTCAGATTGAGGTCGGGCAGCCCGCTGTCGAATATCGGCAGCTCGTCCTGATTTCGGTAGGGAACATAGCTGTAGACCAGCCGCGGCTCCAAAGTTTGGGTGCGCTGCCCCTGTGTGCCGGCCTGGCGCTCGAACACCAGTCCGGTGTCGAGCCGTGCATAGGGCAACGCACGCGACGGATTGCTCGGGCTGCCCAGCCCTGCATCTTTTAAAGCGTACTGCGTGAAGTCGTAGCCGACGGCGGGCTCGAAAAAATACCCCGGCCCGCGGCTCGACCAGCGAATTTCAGGGGACAGGTTCAAACGCACGCCGTTCGGTCCCGCGCCGCGCAGGAAATTCACCGCTTCGCTGTCGAATACGAACTCGAAGTTGCTGTTCTCGATCGGAAAGAGCGCGTTGGCCTGCACCCGAGGCACTCGGGAGTAGGGCCGGTCGGCGGCGGCCACCGTGATGTCGATGGTCTGGAAGTTCTGCAGCTCTCCGCGGATCCGCCAGATATCGTCGTAATACAACACGTCCACGCGGCGCTGCAAGAAGGTCACGCTGGTTTGCTCCGTGCCTACGGCGAAACTTTGAAAGTAGTTGCTGTCGCTGACGTTGGCAATGTCGGCATCGAATCGCATGCCGCGCTTGATTTCCGATACGTCGATGTAGCGCAGGTAGCTGCGGTCTTCATGCAGCTGCTTGTCGTTCGGCAGGAACGTGCCATCCAGCTGACCGTGGGAGTTCGAGGTCAGGTAGCGGAAATTCTCGGTCAACTGCACGCCGCGGGCAGTCAATATTCCCGGCGTTAGCGTCAGGTCATAATTCGGCGCGAGATTGAAATAGTAAGGTACCTCCGCATCGAAGCCATTGCTGCCGGAATGCCCCAGGCTCGGAAACAGCACGCCGCTCTTGCGCTCATCGCCCAGGGGAAACGAGATGTAGGGCGTGTAAAAAATCGGCACGTCCTTGAAGCGCATGGTCACATGGTGCGCCACGCCTTCCTGCAGCTGGGTATCGATTTTGATGTTGGCTGCGCTCAAGCTCCAGTCGTCGATGCCGACGGGACAGCTGGTATAGCGGGCCTGATCTAGGATTACTTTGCCATCCGGCTGAACGTCGATGTCCTTGGCGAACCCGCGGCCGTTGCGGTTCATGAGTTGGAAAAACGCTTGGTCGAAATTCGCCATGCCATCCGACTCGTAGCTGCCGCTCTCGCCGCGCACTTGCAACTTCGGATCGAGGAAATCCACTTTGCCCTTCACGGTGACTTTTTGGGTGTTGTAATCATAAGTGAGCGAATCCGCGGCCACGACTCGATTATCCTGTCGCAGCGTCACGCGCCCATTGAGCACCGCGGTGCCGTCGGCACCGAACATCGCGTCGTCGCTATCGATATGAACACGGTGATCGTCAGCCGCAATGTCCGCCGGCCGCGTGAAGTCAAACTTGGGCGGGGCGGGGCAAATATCTTCGGCGCGCGCCATGGCGCTTGCCAGGCAGAGGAAAACGAATACGGCCCGAACATGAGAAGCCATGGACAAAATGCGTCGCCTTAGTCGGTATACTCAATCGCCGCATTTGCGGTTTGCGAATGGTCAATCATGGATGTAGCGGATGCAAGCGATTCCCGCCTCGCACAGTTGACGCAATGGGTGCTCGATGACTTGGGCTTTGCGGGCAGCTCAATCGTGCCTGCATCCGTTGACGCAAGTTTTCGCCGCTATTTCCGGGTCAATAGCCGCGAGGATACCTACATAGTGATGGATGCGCCGCCCGAGAAGGAGGATTCGGCTCCGTTTCTCAAAGTGGCCCGTTTATTGGCCGGCATGAACCTGAACGTGCCCATTGTCTTGGCGCGGGACATGAATCGCGGCTTCCTTTTGCTGTCGGACTTGGGCTCTCGCCAATACCTCGAAGAACTGCCTAAAGATGGCGCCGCGGACCGGCTTTATGCGGATGCGCTGAAATCGTTGAAAACCATGCAAACCGCGGATGCGCATGCGTCGCGCGACCTACCGCGGTATGACCACCCCATGCTGATGCGCGAAATGCAGCTCATGCCTGAATGGTTCTTGCGCCATCACCTAAGGCTCGAGGCAGATGCCGAAGAGCTATCCATGCTGCAT
>JAQGOD010000044.1 GCA_028293775.1 Gammaproteobacteria bacterium | reverse complement strand
TGATCCGAACTGCCTCGTGCACAGGTGATGACGGCGCGAGGTTTCAAACGACGCAACGCTGCGCCAACATCATCCATCGCCGCCTCATCTTGCAGCTGCGCGCGCACCGCGTTCGATGCGCCCGCGGCTTCGTCAAACATGCGGGTCATATGCTGAGTTCGGCGACGAAGTCGTAAGTATCGCCGCGGTAGTAGGACTGCGAGAATTCGATGGCTCGCCCGTCGGGCAAAGAGCCTAGGCGTTCAACGAGCAGACCCGCGTCTCCTGCCTTCGCTTTCAGCAGCTCCGCTTGATCCGATGTAATCAGCACCGCTCGCAAGCGTTGCAAAGCACGCACCGGGCGATGGCCGGCGCGCTCCAGCGCCTCATACAGCGAGGCATCGACTGCATCAAGGGATGGTAAAGCCGTGGCGACGATCGTGGCATATTCAAGCGCCATCGGCGCATCGTCGGCGTAGCGAATTCGATTGAATCTAAAAACCGGCGTACCTGGACTCAAGCGCAGCGCCAACGCTTCCTCGGGCGTCACGGTGCCCGCCGCCCTCTTGAGCCACACGCTTCTCGGCGTGCGGCCGCGCGCACGCATATCCTCCGAGAAGGAGGTAAGCATCGCGAAATTTTTATCGACGCGCGCTGATACGAAGTTGCCGGCGCCTTGACGCCTCACCAGTAGACCGTCGGCAACGAGCCCATCGAGGGCCTTGCGCACCGTGATGCGCGACACGGCGAAATCCGCCGCCAAATCTCGTTCGGAGGGTAGGGCATCGTCGGGGCCCAAAATGCGGCTATCGATGGCCCTGCGCAGCACCCGCTGCAACTCCTGATACAGGGGCAAATTGCCCTGTCCATCGAGTGGACCCATTGCTTTAGCGAGCGATGTCATAGGTGCGGATGGGTATCTGCATTTTGTTTAGTCATCGAATAGTACCAAACAAATACCACTATGAGAACAACAAGAATGCGTATTTGTATTTAACATGTTGATTTTGATGAAAAACTAATCTGTGGTACTGTCTTTATTACACAGCACTGGCGAATTTCTAAAATTGGTATTATATTGGGTTCTAATTGGTGTGGCATGCAAGAGCCTACCAGTCGGGGGATGCGGCGGACTCTCAACAAATTGGTCAGGGGGACGATATGAATCGGACAGGGGATATCCATATGAATCGGATCGCACTAGCGGTCAAGTCTGCACTCGGGATTGCAATGCTCGTGCCGCCCGCGTTGGTGCTGGCCGCGGGGCCCGATGATAACTCGCTCCAGGAGATCGTCGTCACCGGCATCCGCAGATCCGTCGAACTGTCGCTCGAGGCGAAACGCGACTCGACCGAGCTGACCGAAGTCGTGACCGCGGAAGATATCGGCAAGATGCCGGATAAGAACGTCGCCGACTCGTTGGCCCGCTTGCCGGGCATTACCACCAGCGCGGCCGGCGCCAATGAAGGCGGCTTCGATGAAAACGACCGGGTCAGTATGCGTGGCACGAACCCCAGCCTCACGCAGACCCTGATCAATGGCCACGGCGTCGCCGCCGGCGATTGGTTCGTGCTCGATCAAGTCCAAACCGTCGGTCGTAGCGTCAGCTACACCTTGCTGCCCTCGGAGATCGTCAGCAAGGTAGTCGTCGAAAAAAGCTCCAGCGCGTCGCTCGTCGAAGGGGGCGTGGCGGGCTCGGTCGACATCATCACGCGCAAGCCGCTGAATTTCTCCAAGGAGTTCACGCTCGTAGCATCGGTGGGCGCCGTGTACGCGGATCTGCCCTCGAAGACCGACGGGCAATACAGCGCGCTCGCCAATTTCAAGAACGATGCCAATAATTTCGGCATCATGCTTCAGCTGTTCTCCGAAACTCGGCGCTTGCGCCGCGACGGCGTCGAAATCCTAGGATACGACACCATTGCGCCCGGGAGCGCGATAGCGACCGCCCATCCGGATTTGTCCGGCGTGCAGTACCCAACCGAAATCGGCGCCGCGTTTTTCACGCAAAAGCGTCAGCGCAACGGCGGCATGGTCGACATCGAGTTCAAACCGACGGAGGACATCACGTTGGATTTGACGGCCTTTTCATCGAAGCTGACCGCCACCAACTACAACCGCAATTACCTTATGTGGTCGACGCACTTCGTCAACTTCGGCGCCGGTCAGGCCCCGGACCCCGGTTACGTGGTCCAGAACAATACGCTGACCAAGGCGACTTTCAGCGGTGTCCCGGGCACCTTTTACGGGGTCTACGACCAAATTTCACGGCCCGACGAAACTGCTACAGCGAACTTCGTCAATCTCGACACGACTTGGAATGTCGGCACTGCCTTGAGCTTCTTCGGGCAGGTCGGATATTCCTGGGGCGACGGCAAGACGCCCCACCAGGATGTGTCCGAAACTCAACCTGGGTTGGGCAGCGGCGCCGGCTACCAACTGAACGGCATGGGCAGCGCTCCGAACTTCAATCTCGGCAATACGGTCAACACCACGCCGACGCCGGGCGGCGTACCGGTGACCTTCGGCTGGATATTCGGGGCCGCCGATATCGATATCCGAGACACGGAAAAGTGGGCGAAGATCGACAGCGCATACAACATCGACAACAACGCGTGGAAGGATCTGAAATTCGGTGTGCGCTATGAGGCGCACGACCGCACATCCCCCACGGGCGTCGCGCAAGGGCCGCTTGCTCCTGGCATGGACCCCGCCAACTATCCGCAAGGTTTCCAGAATTATCCGTCGAACTTCAACACCTTCGGCGGCAACATCCCGACCGGGATCTGGTACTGGACTCCGGAGCAGCTCGCTGCCTACAACAGCCCGACCAACGTGAATCGCGATCCTATCACGCGCGAGTACTATCAGTATTTATTCGCGGTGCATGAAAAGGATACGGCGGCCTTTGTGCAAGCCGATTTCAAGGGCGAGAGCTGGGCCGCAAACGTAGGGGTACGCTACGTCCATACCCAAGAAGACGCCATCAGCTACACGCAGGTGGACCCGACCACGCCCGGCGCGATACTGACATCGGCGTTCGGACCCTTTGCCGGCATCGAAAGAGAGCACAACTACAACGACGTCCTGCCGAGCGCGAATTTGAAGCTGGATGTAACCCACGATTTGGTGGCGCGCTTCGCGGCCTCTGAGACTATGACACGCCCCGATTACTCGGCGCTCGCGGGCTTCACCAATTTGACGCCACCGGGAGCCCCCTGTCCGCCGGGAGTCAACCCCTCAGTCGGCGGCTGTGGAGTCGGCAGCGGCTCGGGCGGCAACCCTGACTTGAAACCGATTCGCTCGACCAACTTCGATGCAGGCCTCGAGTGGTATTTCGCAAAACGCTCGCTGCTATCAGCCACCGCCTTCTACATGGACTTGCGCAACTACGTAGGCTTCGGCTCAGAGATCAAAACCTATACCACCTTCAGCTCGCAATTCCCCAATGGCACCCAAGTGCCATACAACCTGACGGTACCCGTCAACGCCAAAGGCCGGGTCGATGGCTTGGAATTCGCTTACCAACAGGCGTTCACCGACAACATCGGCTTTATCGGAAACTATACGTATGCGGACGGCAAGCAGACCTCGAATGTGGAGCCCAATCCAGACGGATCCCCCGGCGACCATCGCTTGGTGGGCACGTCGAAGAACACCTACAACGTGAGCGCCTACTTCGAGAATCAGATGTTCAACGCTCGGGTGGGATACACCTACCGGTCGGCGTTCTTCAGTGGGTTGGATCGCAGTACGGCGTTCTCGCAGGATGCCATCGGCACCCTGTCGGCGGCACTGGGCTATACCATGAACGAGCATTTCTCGATCACGGTCGATGCCATGAACTTGAACAATCCGACGCTCAAGTACTACGCCTTGAACACGACTCAGCCTCGGGCCTTTTACAAGAACGGTTCTCAGTACTATTTGAACTTCCGTTTCAAGCTGTAGAACGGCCCCTGGCACGAGGCATTCGGGTAGAGTGTGGATCGTGCGGAATGGCCTGAGTTGCAGACGACCCCGGGCGGCGGTGCAAACCGCCGCCCTCGTTTTAACTTTCGCGCTGCCGCTGGCGGCGCAGGGCGGCGTCATCCCGCTTCCGACCGAAATCCACCTCGGCAGCGGCTGGTTCAGCGTCGATTCAGCGGTCGTCATTCGAGTTCCGCCTGCCGATCGCGGCGCCGACGCCGCGGCTCGCCATCTTGCTCGCTTGTGGACTCGTACCAATGGGCTGACCTTGCCGGTCCGCAGCGGCGGTGCGCGAGCCGATACCCGAACAATCGAGTTCCGACGCCGGAGCGGCTTCACCCAGGAGGCCTATGGGATCAATGTCACGCGGCAGCGGATCACGGTCACTGCAGGTTCGTCGGCGGGCTTGTACTACGGTGCGGTTACTCTGTGGCAACTCCTGCCCCCGGCGGCCGGTGCGCGTCAGATTCCAGTCCAGACTATCCGCGATGAGCCAAGCTATGCTTGGCGCGGCCTGATGCTCGATTCCTCTCGGCACTTTCAATCGCCGGCTTTCATCCGCGCCATGATCGACTGGATGTCGTGGCACAAGCTCAACGTGCTGCATTGGCACTTGACCGACGATCAGGGGTGGCGGCTCCAGATCCGCAAATATCCGCGCCTCACCTCCGTGGGTGCGTGGCGCGTCGAACCCGACGGCACGCGCTACGGCGGCTATTACACCCAGGACGAAGTGCGCGACATCATTCGCTTCGCCGCGACTCGTTATGTGCAAATCGTCCCGGAAATCGACATGCCGGGCCACGCTCAGGCAGCGATCGCGGCGTATCCGGCGCTCAGTTCAATTGACCGTGCGCCACGCCTCCCGGTCTCTTCCCGTTGGGGCGTGCATTCGCACCTGTTCAATCTCGAGCCCAGCACCTTCGAGTTTCTCGAAAACGTACTCGGTGAGGTGCTGCAATTGTTCCCCTCGCGGTTTGTCCACATTGGCGGTGATGAAGCGGTCAAGGACGAATGGAACGCCTCAGCCTTGGTGCAGGCGCGTGCCCGCAAACTCGGCATCCATGATGCGGCGGCATTGCAGACCTATTTCACACAGAGGATCGGCCGATACCTGGGCGCCCATCACCGGCGCTCGGTCGGTTGGGACGAAATATTGCAGCCGGGCTTGGGCCACGAGGCAATCGTGATGTCGTGGCATGGCGCGTCCGCGGCGCGCACGGCGGCAATCAGAGGAAACGATGCGGTTCTTGCGCCCGATCCCATGCTGTATTTCGATCATCGGCAAAGCAGTCTCCCGACCGAGCCGCCAGGTCGTCTCGGCGTCATTTCTCTGCAGGACGTGTATCGTTTTGAGCCACGTGATTCGCAGCTCAGCGAAACGCAGCAGCGTCATATTCTTGGGCTGCAAGCCGAGCTTTGGACCGAGCACATCCAAACCGAGCATCGGGTCGAATGGATGGCGCTGCCGCGTGCCGCGGCCGTGGCCGAGGTGGGGTGGTCCGGGCCGCAGCGCAGCTGGCCGGATTTCCTCGAGCGTTTGGTGCAGATGTCGGTCCGCTACCGTGCGATCGGCCTTGACTATGCGGATAGCGTGTTCGGCATCCAACCGCAGTTGGCGCGCAGCGCCGGTGCCGTTCGCGTGACGCTTTCCAACCTGCCCGAGCTTCTGGATGCCGCGCTCGATATCACCATCCGCTACACGCTGGACGGTCAGGAACCGAGCCCGACATCCGCTCGCTATGAGGCGCCCTTAAGCGTCGCGGTGGGCGCCGAAATCCGCGCCGCGACTTTCGTTGGTGCGGAGCAAGTTTCTCGCACGTGGACTTCGCACTTGGATGCGCACGCCGGCGCAAGACGTACCAGTCACGAACTAGATTTGTGCAGCAATAACGTTGGACTTCTGCTGGAACCGCGCGGTGCAAGGAGCGCCGGCGATTCCCCCGTGGCAGTCGATATCATGAATCCGTGCTGGATCTATCGCGACGTCGATCTTGGGCAGGGCCGTGAGATTACCGCCGCCGTGACCGCGCTGCCGTTTAACTACGAGCTAGGGTCGGATGCCGCCAAGATCCGCATCGGCGATAACAGAACCCCGGCGGGGGAACTCGAAGTCCATATAGATGGTTGCGATACCGCGAGCGTAAGCCTGCTGCCGCTGCCGCCGGCGGCCGGCGCGGGGGGCCTCGTGGAGTTACCCGCCCAGACACTGCCGCCGTTCGCAGGTCGCCACGATGTCTGCCTGCGCTTCGCACGCCCCAGCCTCGATCCCCTGTGGGCGCTCGGCTGGGTCGAGATAGGAACCTAAGCGATGGTGCTAAAACTCTTGGCGCCATTTGACGGCTGGTGCACGCCTCTCGAAGAGGTACCCGATCCCGTGTTTGCAGGGCGCATGCTCGGCGACGGCCTCGCCATCGATCCGACGAGCGGCGCCCTCATTGCCCCTTGCGACGGAGAGGTCATCACCTTGCCGGACAGCGGCCATGCGGTGTCCGTCCGCAGCCCGCAGGGCATCGATGTGTTGATTCATATCGGCATCGATACCGTTCAACTCGGCGGTCGCGGATTTGAAGCCCGCGTCAAGCCGGGGTCCAAGGTCAGTGCCGGCGATGTGCTCATTCGCTTCGATATGGACATCGTAGCGCGCGGCGCGAAGAGCTTGATGACACCCATCGTTGTGACCACCGATGGCGTGACCTTGCAGAATCGTCGCGCCGCGGGGTTGGTGAAGGCGGGCGATTTGCTGTTCGAAATCATCAGCAATGCACCGCGACAAATCAATGCGGCGACACCAACATCGCCGCTGCCAACCGCAACTCACGCTGCCGGCGAGATTCATCGCGTGATCGTGGTATCCCTGCGCCAGGGTTTGCATGCGCGGCCGGCGGCCTTGCTCGCTCGGCGCGCTAAAGCCTTCGGCGCGCAAATTTCCCTTGCTGCGCGCGGCCGCGTCGCCGATGCGCGCAGTGTGGTCGCCATCATGGCCTTAGGCGTTCGCCATGGGGATGAATTGACACTGCGCTCCGAGGGCCATGAGGCCTCGCAGGCGCTAGACGCCATGATCGAAGGTCTGCAGGAGGCCCAACGAATCGAGTCGACGCATGCACCGGTAAAGG
>JAQGOD010000413.1 GCA_028293775.1 Gammaproteobacteria bacterium | reverse complement strand
GGCTTGCGGTGCAGCGCTACACCAGCGACGGCTTTTATCACAATGCCTATCTCGGCCGCAGCGACACCGACAAGCGCGACGAACTCACCCTGCGCGGGAAATGGCGTTATCAGCCAAGCGATGAATGGCGCGTCGATTTGACCGTGCTGCGCGCGCAAATGAACAACGGCTACGATGCATTTGCCATCGATAACACCCGCACGACGCAATCGGATCATCCCGGCGTCGATCGTCAATATTCGACCGGGCTCTCTGCCCGCTCGACTTATACCGGGCTCAGCGCAGTGACGCTCACGACCATTGCCACGTATGCGGATACCCGGGTCGACTACGGTTTCGACGGCGATTGGGGCAACCCCAACCTGTGGGCGCCGTACACGTTTGACTTCACCGACTATCAAGTACGCCATCGCTCGACCCGGAGCTTGGAATTTCGCTTGAGCGATACACCGGCGAAAGAGCCGGCTCACGGCATCTCCTGGCTGGTCGGCGTGTACGCCTTCGAGCTGCGCGAATCGCTGACGGACACCAATGCCGGAACCTACGTCGATCCTTTCGACGCGACGCAGAATTTGGACAATTTGACCGTCATAGCCAGCCGTTATCGCTCGCGTAACGGCGCCGTGTATGGGCAGCTCGATGGCGGCTTCAGCGAGCGGATGCGCTGGTCGCTGGGCTTGCGCGGTGAACGGCACACCAGCCTGTACAGCGACACCACCACAAACTTAAGTGCGCCGACGACGGCGAACAACTTCGGTCCTGCCGATAATCTCTGGGGAGGCCAGGCGTCCCTTGATTACGCCATCGCCGAAGGCCAGCACGTCTATGCCCTGGCCGCGCGCGGCTACAAGGCGAGCGGCTTCAATTTGAGCGCGGGGCTGCCCGCAAGCCAACTGCAATTCAGTCCTGAATGGGATCTGAACTTGGAGGTGGGCCACAAGCTGCAAATGCTCGAAGGCAGGCTGCGGGTCGATACGTCTTTGTTCTACATGGCGAGACACAACGAACAACTGCTGACCGGCGAGCAGTTGGATCCCAGTGACCCCAACACGTTTATTTATTTTACGGGCAATGCGAAATCGGGGTTCAACTACGGACTGGAAAGCACGGCCAGTTGGGCCGCGACGCGCAGCCTCGAATTCGGCGGCTCGCTGGGCCTGCTGCAGACCCGCTACCACGGATTCGTGCAAAACGGCGTAACCCTTCCCGACCGCGCACTGCCCCACGCGCCTCCCTGGCAAGCCGCGGTCAATGCGACTTGGCGCGATCCGCGCGGGCCCTATGCGCGTCTGGATGTCACCGGCAAGGGATCGTTCTTTTACGACTTGCCTCCGAATGGCACCCGGTCGAGTGCGTACGGATTGGTCAACGGCAAATTGGGCTGGGACACCCCTCGCTGGGAGCTCTACCTGTGGGCCCGTAATCTGCTCGACAAAAATTACACCGTGCGCGGCTTTTATTTCGGCGATGAGCCGCCCGACTTTCCGTACAAGGCATACGTGCAACTCGGCGAGCCGCGGAACTGGGGCTTGCATCTCACGGTGAGGTACTAGCGCGGACGCGAAGGTGCGGAGGGCGGCGCCGAGAACGATTCAAATTTCAGATCGATCACGGATCCCGAATCCTGATGCGGCACGCAGGTGGTGTGATCGACGATGTTGCGTGTCGTGAATAGCGGCAACACTTGAGCGCGGAATTGCTCGACCACCTCGCAGTCGCCCAGCATCAATTGCCGCGGCGATCGGACGGCAAATGTCACGGGGCGCCATGTCCCCTCCAGCGTCTGCGAGTCGGCCGCCTTGCTGCTATCGGGGGACAACGTGTAAAAAATCAGGTCCGCCCGTGCGAGCGGCTCGACCCGTCCGAACCCTTGCGCGCAGCCGCCGGAATTTGCCTTTGCATCCGCACGCGCACCCGCGGCGATCAATAGCTGCTTGAGAATATCGGCAAGCCCCTCGCACGAGTAGGTGGACGTAAAGCCCATGGATACGAACGAGTACTGATGCTTCTCCCACACGCCCGCAGTGGATGCGGCGGAGGCTGCGCCATCCGCCGTGCTCAGGCTGGAGATGAGGCACAACAACAGCGGGGGCAGGATTGCGAGTTTCTGCACTTAGAGCACTGCCTTAGGCGCCGCGGCCGGCGCCGCGGTAGCGGGGACTGAGGCGCCCGGTCTGCTGAGCCCCGGCGTCCTGATATCCGGGGCCTCATCCGCCAACAAATAAGAGTCGATCACTTTGCGTGCGATGGGCGCCGCGTTGGTGGCACCGAAACCGGCATTTTCGACCAGTACCGATATCGCGATCTTGGGATCGTCGGCGGGTGCGAAGGCGATGAACCAGGCGTGTTCGCGCTTGCGCTCGTCGGAATCCTTGTGCTTGGTGCTTTCGGTTTGCTTGACGGTCACGACTTGCGCCGTGCCTGTCTTGCCGCCCCATTTGTACTTGGCGTTGGCGCCGGCGACGTGCGCCGTACCGCTTGGGCCCACCGTCGCTTCCATGCCGTCAAACACGACATTCCACTGCTCATCGGTCGCCAAATTCACCGGTTTCATGAGCGTGGGTGTGCGGGGAACAACGGTGAGCGAACCGGGCGCGCGCATGGCCGCGACCAGCCGCGGCGCGGCGATGATCTGGCCGCGTTCGGAAATTTCAGCGGCAAAGTGCGCCTGCTGCAGAGGGGTGACCGTGATCGGGCCCTGGCCAATGCCCATGCTGATGGTTTCACCGGGAAACCATACCTGGTCGGCCTTGCGCTTGAAGACGCGGCGCTTCCATTCGGGCGAAGCATACAGGCCGGCCTTTTCGCCGGAAATATCGATGCCGGTCAATTCACCGTAGCCGAAAGCGCTCATGAACTCATGCATGCGATCGATGCCCATTTTCTCCGCAAGCCGGTAGAAATACACGTCGCACGAACGGGAAATCGCCGTACGCATGTTTACGTCGTGATGAACCTCGTCGTCCCGATACTTGTTGCTGCTGCCGGGCAAAGTGAAGAAGCCCGGACAGTACGTGGTTTGCTCCGCGGACATGATTCCGTATTTTAGAGCGGCCAGCGCATACAGGGGCTTGACGGTCGATCCGGGCGGATAGGCGCCGCGCAAGGCCCGATTGAGCAGCGGCACATCGATGCTGGTCGATAAGGCCGCGTACTGCGCCACGGACAGGCCGCGCACAAAATCGTTGGGATCAAAGCCTGGCGTGCTCGCGAGCGCGATGATATCGCCGGTTTTCGGATCAAGAGCGACCACAGACCCGCGCTTGCCTTGCAAAGCTTCTTCGGCGACTTTTTGCACTCGGACATCCAGGCCGAGAATCAGATCCTCGCCTGCCACCGGAGGACGGGTGGTGAGCTTGGAGGCATAGCCTCCTTGTTTTTCCACCGGGCGGCCCGCGGCATTGACTTCAATTTCCCTGAACCCCGGCTTGCCGTGCAGTTGTTGCTCGTAAGCGCCTTCGACCCCGAGCTTGCCGATCAGGCTGGTGCCGGCATATTCCGCGCTGTCGATCTGCTTTAAGTCCTGTTCGTTGATGGCGCTGACATAGCCGATGGCATGGACGCCCATCTCCCGCAGCGGATAGTGCCGCGCGAGGCGCGCGCGAATGTCCACACCGGAGAATTGATAGCGATGCACCGCGAAGCGGGCCATCTCCTCCTCGTTCAGCAGCAGTTTGATGGGCACGCTTTCGTACACTTTGTGCAACAGCACCGTGCGGCGGATATTGCCGACCTCTTCGTTGCGCAGCAGTCCGATACTGACCAACTGCGCCAAGGTGGCATCCAGGGCCTTGATGTCGCCCACCTGCTCGCGAACCAGTTCGACGTTGAAGGCCGGGAGGTTATCCGCGAGTACTACACCGTGACGATCCAGAATCAAACCCCGGCTGGGCGGGATGGGCTCGGTGCGAATGCTGTTGCCCTGCGACAGATTCGCGTAGTAGTCGTGCTTGAGCACCTGCAAGTAGAACAAGCGACCCGCGACGGTGCACAGCAGCACTGCCGCAACGATGCCTGCCACGATGCTGCGAATCGTGAACAGCCTATTTTCGGCAAAATAGTTTTTGATCCTCGACTGGCGATTTCTCACCATCGCGGCTGCACCCTGCTAGAGATTCCGGACATAATGCAATTGTAAGCTACGCCGACGGTGCCAAACGCTAAGGAGTGCGCAGAATTCCATCCTCAGCGCCCTGCGTTTGATAGCGGACCGTGACCGTTTGATTGCCGGGAACCTTCAGGCGGAATCGGGGTCGACCGTTTTTGGCGCCCAACGGGTGGTCGGCGCGGACCACGCGCCCTCCCTCGGGCAGTTGGAGCGTAAGCTCGAATTGAATGCCGGTTGCCAAGGCATTGCTGATTTCGACGCGTTCAATGTCATCCATCTTGACCGAACGTAAGCTCAACCCCGGGACCAACGGCAACATCTTGGGCTGCACGGGATCGACGTGGGTTTGCTCCTTCACCACCGCGACCTGCACGTCGGCACTGAATCCCGCGTCGATCTCCACCTCTTCGTCCACCGCGATATCGCGCAGGCCAGATTCATGCTCGAGCAGTCGTTCTCCCTGATGGGATCCGAATACGGCGACTGAGCCCGAGGGCAAGGGCAGGCCGAGGTGATTTGCGGTGGTGTTTTTCGTTCGCAGCAATCGGTGAGCAGGACTTGCCATTGCCGTGCGGCCCCCCCACACGTCCGTGCCATAGACGGTATCGACCGGGATCCCGGTGCGATCCATCAAGCGGACCTGTTTTGATTGGCGGCTGGCCAGGGTGGTGCGCTCGGGCACCCGATAAAGCTTTAAATCGCCCAGCTGCTCTTGCTCGACTTTTTTCCCGCCGGTCACCGTCGCTTCCCGCAGCGCGGCCATTGCCACCGGGGCCGCCGCATCCACGGATTTTTTAAACATCCTGCCTCGAGGTTGATCCACGACCAGAATCATGGGCAAATCGCTGGTGGTACCGCGCGGCCAACAGTGCGCGAAAATCGGCGCGCCGAATTCAATGGGATCGACCCCGCCGTTCTCTCGGTTAACCCGGCCCGCCACCACTTGCGTGTGCGCCGAGGGGAATCCCACGCCGTTGGAATTGGCGAGCGTGACCCAGGCCCCCAAATCCAGGCTCTTGCCGTCGGACGACAGGGTCGCGGTGTAATCGGCAGCCCAATCGAAGCCGCGAGAGAGGTACGAGAGGGTAACCTGCGCGGTTCTGGCGCTGGGGCTGCGTACCTCGACCGACAATGTCGGCCCGGCCGACAAGCCCGTGACCGGCTCGAAGCTGAAGGTTTCCGGCAAGCCCGAGCAGCGCAACGCTTCGATGCCTTGCGCGGATTTGAATACGACGCCGCCGCCGGCGTCGGAAAGCAGTGTGCCGGTCAGCCGTTCGGTCTTGCCCGTCTTGGCTGTGGTTCGCAGCAACTCCACCTGCTTGCCTACGGCGGCGGCGACCAGCGCTCCGGGGCTGAGCAATTTAGCATCGCGATTCTTTTCAATCACGCCGCCCGGGAAACCGGTGATGATGGCGCTGGCGGGTTCGATCCCGTCGGCCACCCCCTCGAAGCGCACGCGACTCAAGCCTGCGGCCAATCGGACGGTGCGCGTTTCGCTCACCAAGGCAAAGCCTTGCAGCGCATTGAGCTGAATCGAACCGGTGTCCCGATAGGGTGCGCGATACACCGTCACACTGAGGTCCGAGGGCGGCTCCGCCGAAATCTGCGCCGCGGCGAGCGTTTCGTCGGACAGCGCCGCGCTTAAGGTCGCCATCCTTAGTAAGATGAATGCCCCGGCGCACCCCTTGCGCAGCATCGTGCTCATCGCGCACATCGCGCGGCTAGTACCGGGTTTCGAACGTGGCGGTGAGACTGGCCTTGCCGTTGGCGGGCACCGTCACCGCCCACTCGGCTGCCTCGGCACTCAGTCTGGTGCTCTTTTGACTCTCGGCCTTGATGCGCGAATCGCCCCACAGTCCTTCTTGGCGCAGTTTGAGCACCACTGCGCGTGGCAGCGCATTGGTGAGCTCGTAGCGCATGTCGGTCTGCCAATCGAAAATTGACAGCCGAGTACGCTTGTCGACGATGGCGTGGACTTTGACATCGAAGGCATCCCCGGTTGCCAACGACAGCGTGGATCCCATGGGCGTGTGATCGATGCGGTTCTCGCCGATAAACTGCGGGTCGCCGCGTTTGTCGCGCATATAGAAACGCAAGATTCCGGCCGGCAATTGGTCGCCCAGTCCGGCATGCGCGCTGGTCGAAAAGCTATAGATGCTCTTGGCGCTGACCGGCGTGTCCGCAG
>JAQGOD010000390.1 GCA_028293775.1 Gammaproteobacteria bacterium | reverse complement strand
AATTTGGCGCTGCTGCGTGTGGCTTTGGAGCGTGAGGGCGAGGCAATCTTGGCGTTTCGGGAAGCGGTGTCGCTCGATCCCGGATGTGCTGACGCCCATTTCAATCTCGCGAGAGTGCATGAGGTTGCCGGTCGACCCCGAGACGCCTTTCGGCACTTGCTCACTTATCGTCGATTGATCCGCGACACCCCTGTCAGGAACCGGGGTCGCGGCGGCTCACGAAATTGACTAGCCTGCCGCAGCCCTCCTTTAATCCGCCCGCCGAAGCGGATTGGCACCGTATGATTTCTGAAGCCGCTTATTTTTTGGCGCAGCAGCGAGGCTTCCAAAACGGCAGCGCGCTCGACGACTGGCTTGCGGCCGAAGCGCTGATCAAAATTCAGCTCTCTGAATAAGCCGCAAGCCTTCAATTCGCGGCTTACCCACACGACATAAAGCGCGATTTTTTCATACCAGCGGCGGGTCCCGGTCGCGCTCCGGATGCCGGTGTCTCGCAATGGCTGCGATAAAACTTCGCACAGCGGAGCTTGCATCGGCACCCGCCACGATGCCGGGATCATCCGCCCCGGAGGGCAGCCTCAGCGAAATCCCCGCCCTTTGCAGCAGCTCAGTTGAATTGCCCAAGGCTAGGATCGTCTTGCAGTGGCGATATTGATCCTTGATAAATTCCAGCGTGTGACCGTCCGCTGCCCAGGCGCTCACGGCCCTCGCCGCGGAAGGCACGACAACCGCGTCAAACAGCACTGCTGGTGAATTCTCGAGTGTCGCATCGACTTCGAGGCTTTCTTCGTCGTCGCCCGCGATGGTCCCGAGACGGCTGGCGAGAACCCGCGTCACAGCGCCGGCCTGGTTCAGCGTTTCGATGAGCGCGGACAAGCCGGCAGCCTGGATTCCATTTGCTGCCAAAATCGCCACCTTGCGAGTGGCAATGCCCCCTTCTCCGGGCAGGGCCGCCAGCGAGAGGCGCGCAGAGGAGGAAATCTCGGGCCAGGGAGCAGACTTGAGCGCCCGCGGCATGGGTGCCGGAAGTTCAATTCACAAGCTCTGAGCCAGCGTGTTCGCCAGTCCCTTGGATACATTGAGAAGCGACGAAACCATCCGAACCCGGATTGCAGGAACCGTAACCTTGCTCAGCTCGAAACGAAAGCCCGCAGCGATGTGAGCTTTTTCCACGGCGCTCTGGCTCTCGTAAAAAAGCTGCGCCTGCGCATAATGTTCAGCGAACTTCTCAGGCTTTCCGCGCACTTTGTCGAGCGGCGCATTGTTCGGCTCGATTGACTTGGGATAAGAAAGGAATCCTTTCACGCCCGCTTGGTAAGGGCAACCGCCACCCAGAGAATTCGGTTCGTACGCCACGCGGCCGCGCGCAATGGCTTGACGGTGAAGTCCATCGCGTTGATTGTTGTGCACTGCCGCTATCGGGGCATTGATGGGAATCTCGTGAAAGTTCGGCCCTCCCAAACGCGTCAGCTGAGTATCCACGTAGGAATGGATTCTGCCGTGCAGGAGCGGGTCGTTGCTGAAATCGATGCCCGGAATCACGTGTGCCGTGCAGAAGGCGACCTGTTCGGTCTCGGCAAAGAAGTTGTCCGGATTACGGTTCAATACCATTCGCCCGATCGGCTTGACCGCGACCAGCTCTTCGGGAATCAATTTCGTCGAATCGAGAATGTCGAAGCTGAATTTTTCGGCTTGCGCCTCGCTGAATGTCTGCACGCCGAGCTCCCATTCAGGGTAGTGCCCGGACTCAATCGCTTCCCATCAGTCCCGGCGGTGGAAATCCGGATCGGCCCCCGCGATTTTGACCGCTTCATCCCAAACGAGAGAATGAGTTCCCAGCTTGGGTTTCCAATGAAACTTGCAAAACGTGGCCTTGCCGCTCTCGTTCACGAGCCTGAAGGTGTGTACTCCAAAGCCCTGCATCATCCGGTAACTGCGCGGAATCGCGCGATCCGACATCACCCACATGAGCATGTGGGTCGACTCGGGCATCAGGGAAACGAAGTCCCAGAACGTGTCGTGAGCCGAGGCCGCTTGGGGCATTTGGTTGTGCGGTTCCGGTTTCACCGCGTGAATCAGATCCGGAAATTTCATCGCATCCTGGATGAAAAACACCGGCATGTTGTTGCCGACCAGGTCCCAGTTGCCTTGATCAGTATAGAACTTCACTGCGAAACCGCGCACGTCACGGGCCGTGTCGGCAGAACCGCGTTCGCCCGCGACCGTGGAAAAGCGCACGAACACGGGTGTAATTTTTCCGCTTTCAGCGAAGACGGTGGCGCGAGTGAGTTCCGATAACGGCTCATACGCCTCGAAGAATCCATGTGCGGCCGAGCCTCGGGCATGCACAATACGTTCTGGTATGCGTTCATGATCGAAGTGGGTAATTTTTTCCCGAAGAACGAAGTCTTCGAGCAAAGTCGGCCCTCTCAAGCCCGCTTTGAGCGAGTCTTGATTGTTCGAGACCGGGACCCCCTGATTTGTGGTGAGGGTCTGCCCTTCGGAGTTCACTCGTTTGGTCGAGAGCGATCCGTCCAACGCTCGGGGGCTTAGGGCCGGGGCACCTGTCTTGGCGGTGGCATTGGCTTCGCTTAGCGTAGCTGCGCCCGCGGTGGGCGATGGCATGTTCTCGTGCGCGCCCTCGACAGGCGCGGCGGCGTTGCGGCCGCCATATTCGCCGGGTTTGGCGGAGTTGAAAGGCATGCTGGCGCCCAAGGACTCCTGCTCAGCGGCATGCTTGGCCAAGTCGCCGCTTGGCGACGCGGCCGGGTGCGATGGGCCGCTCACGCTCGTACCGATTGCGGAACCGCTGCCCTTGCGCGGGCGCGCTGGGGCCTTGGCCTTGCTCTTTGGTGGGGTCATAGCGTTCTATTCCTTAAAATCCAAGCGACAGGCAAAATTCGAATTGGGACGGTTACACGGGCCGCGGGTGGCCGACAGAGGGCCAAATACAAGACTTTTTGTAGTCGCTCGCCTACGCTGCATCCCCGCAAAATGCTAGACTTGCGAGGGACTAGCGGCTGCGTGTACTTTGTACTACAGAGTAGCAGTCTTGCCGCCGCGCCATTTACGGGCGAGGGCTTCCAACTGCAAAAGGTGAATTTCCGGTGCTGATCAATCTGTGGGCAAGGTTCATAGAATTCGGTTACGCCATTGCCTCCATCGCGATGCTCTACGGCATAGTGGCTGCTATCGCCGTACGCATACCCATTACCTCACGTGCCGGCCGCGCATTCGTGAAATCACCTGCGGTTACCATCCTCAAGCCCCTGTGCGGCGCCGACCAAGATACCTATGAATGTTTGCGTTCATTCTGCGAGCAGACCTTCAAAGATTACCAGGTGGTGTTCGGGGTCAATGACGCCAGTGATTCCGCCGTAGCGTTTGTGCGGCGGGTGCAGCGCGAATACCCACAGTGCAATTTGGAACTCGTGATCGAGCGCCGCTCCCATGGGAGCAACCGCAAGGTCAGCAATCTCATCAATATGCTCGAGGCTGCCCGCCATGACTATCTCGTTCTCTCGGATAGCGATGTCCGGGTCAAGCCGGATTACCTCGAGCGCGTCGTTGCGCCTTTGGCCGATGAACGGGTTGGCATCGTCACTTGCTGCTATCGCGGCGTCGCCCGGGCCGGTGTCTGGTCCATCCTCGGATCAATGTTCATCAACGAATGGTTCATCCCCTCGGTTCGTGTTTCCGCGATGATGGGATTTCGCGCCTTTGCGTTTGGTGCGACCATCGCGATCCGGCGCAATGTGCTTGACAGAATTGGAGGGTTCGCCGCGATTTCGGGTCAATTGGCTGACGACTATCGATTAGGCGAACTGACGCGGCGCTTAGGTCTGCGCACAGTCCTTTCGGATGTCGAGGTCGAGACGATGGTGGGCGAGCAAAGCGTGTGGGAGCTGATCTCTCATGAGTTGCGGTGGCGAA
>JAQGOD010000383.1 GCA_028293775.1 Gammaproteobacteria bacterium | reverse complement strand
GCTGACCATGCGTTGCACGGCGCATCTCGCTCCCCGGCTCCGCACACATCGCGGCGCATTGACGGGACGAGGTGCCAAACCTTGGTAGGGCGCCGATCAGGCGACGGACAGACACCACATTCCCGCGAGTCCCTGGCGTCGAGCACCCGGTGGAGCTTTGTGTCCCTGGCAGGGAAGCAAGGTTCGCGGGTGCTTTTTGTTTGGCTTCTTGCATTGATCTTGGTCCCTCGAGACTTTGGGATCGCAAGTTTGGCTGCCGCCTACATCGCGTTCATCGGCGTCTTGCAGGACCAGGGATTCGGATCCGCACTCGTCCAGAAGAACGACATGACCCCGCAAGACGTCGGCAGCGTCTTTGCCCTCAATGTGGCGGCGGGCGCCCTCCTCGCGCTCGGCACCTTCTTCCTGTCGCCGTATCTCGCCGACCTCATGCATGTGACAGAGCTTTCCGGCGTGCTCCGCGTGCTCTCCATCAGCGTCTTGATGAAGGCCCTTTCCGTCACCCCGCAGGCACAGCTGATGAGGGTCCTCCGATTCCGCGCACTGGCAGTCGCGGATGTCGGCAGCGCGTTTATTGGCGGCCTCGTGGGGATAATTTTCGCGACTCTGGGTGGACGATACTGGTCGCTTGTCGCACTCAGCCTGACCATGGATACGGTCTATTGTGTCGTTACGACGGTTTCATGCGGCCGGCCCCAATTCGCTTTCAAATTGGCGTCGATCCGGGGCATGTGGGGCTACAGCAGAAACGCGATGGCTGCCCAATTCATGCAGTACACGTCTCGAAACAGTGACAATCTGCTGGTTGGGCGCTACCTTGGGGCCACAGCCCTCGGCTATTACTCTCTCAGTTACCGTTTGCTCATGTTGCCTTTGCAACTGATCGGGCAAGTCGCTGGACGAGTGGCTTTCCCAGTCCTCAGTCGCATTCAGGGCGACCTGTCGCGCGTGCAGAGCTTCTGGTTACGGGGAACGCGCTCTATCGCATGCGTTGGTCTCCCGGCGGCGGGCCTTATAGCCGTTAGCTCCAACGAGCTCATCGACTTAGTCCTGGGGCAGCAATGGCGACCGGCGGCCCATACAGTCACTATTCTCAGCCTGGTGGCGTTGCCGCAACTGTCACAAAGCCTCGTCGGGCCAATGTTGTTGGCGACGGGGAACGCCCATTGGGAGTTCCGGGCGAGTGTCGTCGGCACAGTGACCGCCCTTACCGGTTTCATCGTTGGGCTTCGATGGGGCATTGAGGGGGTCGCTTCAGGGTACTTGGTATCGAGTATCCTGATGTTCGCGCTGATGTACGGACTAACAAACAAGCTTCTCGGCCTCGGGCGGCGCGATCAGGTCCGCAACCTAGCGCCGGCAGTTATTGCCACGGGTGCTCTTATGGTGACCTACTCTGCCGTGAAGTGGGCCATGATCGCGGTGGCGGCACCGGAGGTGAGCATATTCATCGCGGCGACCTCTGCCTGTGCGCTGACCTACGTATTGACGCTACGACTCGCCTTTCCTGCCGCTCTGCGTGAATTTGTTGCGCTCGCGCGCGAGATCATGCCGCGGTGGCCGCGCGGCGCGCGACCAACCGTGCCGTCGGACGCGTCGCCGGACGGTTTAGCTCCCATATCGACACCCAAACGGTGGTCGTCGTGAGCCCCGCAGTTCACCGCGTACCGGACAAGTGGCGCGAGCTGCCCGAGATTTTCGGCCATCTCAAGATGGAGGAGCTTCGTGGCCCCGGATGGATTGTCGGGGTCATCAGCGCACCCGGGTTGCGGCAAGAGGCCCCGTTCCCATGCGGCCGAAAGCCCGTTTCGACGTCCAGGCGCCTCCATGTCTGGCGGTGAGCCCGCCGACGCGGGCACCCCGTCTGCCACGGATCCCTCACTGTGGACAGGGGCAGGCGCGCCCGGTGGGCGGGGCGAGTTAGGGCACGTCGACGACGGCGGCCGCTCGTTGTCAGACCGCGTGGCTCAAGGCGCCCGCTGGATGGCCATCTCACAGGGATCGACTCAGGTCCTTCGCTTTGCCACGAATATCGTCCTTGCCCGGATCCTCGTCCCGGCCGACTTTGGTGTCGTTGCCATCGGCCTGACGGTGACCATGTTCCTGGAACAATTTCGCGACCTAGGCACCGGTGCGACGGTCATCCAAAGCAAAGACGTCACACATTCCATGCTCAGCTCAATCTTCTATCTGAACGCGATCATGGGTATCGCACTCGGCCTCGCGGTTGCAGCCGGCGCATCGCATCTCGCCGTGGCTCTTGGTCCGCACGGCGGAGCGCACTCCCAGGCAACGCAAGTCCTCCGAGCGTTCGCGGCCATTGCAGTGATCACCTCGGGGTCGAATATCCATCACGCACTTCTGCGACGGAATATGCGATTTCGCACCGTTGGGAAGATCGCGATCGCGTCTGCGCTGGCCAACACCCTGGTGAGCATCATCTTGGCGGCCAGCGGCGCCGGCGTATGGTCGATCGTCGGCGGCGTCGCCGCTGGAAATGCGCTGGGAGCCGCCATGGCCTGGGCGCTATCCGGTTGGCGGCCCGGATTGAGTATGCGATTCCGGGAACTGGAGCCCATCTGGAAGTTCGCGGCATTTCTGTTTCTGACGAACATTCTTGCCTTCGTGTTGCAGCAGTCCGACCGTGTCATCGTCAACCGCGCCCTCGGCCCTGCGGTCTT